>JANXNM010000418.1 GCA_025354065.1 Synechococcales cyanobacterium 340R_concoct_173_sub
AAGGGCTTGAATCATCTCTTCTGTTGAGGTGTCGCGGAGCAAGATTTGGGCTTGGCGGAGGGCTTGATCGGGAGGTAGTTTTTGTTCTCTCCACAGTTCATAGAATTTCGTAAGGAGGAGCATGGTGCTGAGGTCGCTGACGGACCAAAGTGAGATGATGACTCCGCCGACTCCGGCTTGGAGAAGACCGATCGGGAGGCTAACGACTTCATCGATGTTGTCGAGTCCAGGAAGTCCAGTTTCGCAGGCGGAGAGGATGGCAAGACGGATGCCGCTGTCTTGGGCGAAGTTGAGGGCGAGAAGGTCTTTTAGGGTGAGGAGTCCGTCGCTCATAAGGAGTCCGCTATTCAAAGGTTCGGTGAAGTTGGTAGTTCCGTGACAGGAGAAATAGACGATCGCGGCCTTAGCTAATCCTGATTTCACAGCGTCGGTCGTAGCGTTGTCATGTCTGAGAACAGTCCGATCGCTGAAGCTGTCGATCGGTTTGGGAGTTGCGATAGGCGGCCAACCAAGTTTGACCGAGTAAATCAGTTAATTGTTGATCTTTGAAATCATCTAACCAAATAGATTCAATTGTATCCACGGTCAAAATCAATGCGATCGCGCCTGCGGAGGTGGTGACGATGTAGATTAAGGGTCGATCGCTTGTGATAGAAGCTCGAATTTTATCAAAGGTTGGGAGTTTGATGAATTCTTTGTAGCCTTCGATTTTGCGGATTTGTTCGATCGCACAGTTGAGTTGTTCACGAAGTTCGATCGCAGTATTTCGCATATCTTCAGGTGTGACTGAATGCCGATCGTCGGAAGTTGCTCGATCGCGCTGTTGTGCTTCCAGGTTGCGGAGTTGTTCTGTGAGGGTTTTGTATTGTTGATAAAGAGCGAAGTTTTGGGTTTGGAGTTGATCGAGATCTGTACGATCGCGGTTGAGATTTTCGGTGAGGCCACGGGCGCGGCTTTTTTCGAGAGTTTCTAAGGTTTGCGGAAGCTTACCTGTACGGGCTAATACATATTTCATCTGCTGAGCAATGTTAGAAGTCTCAGAAAGTTCTACGGCTTTACCATCAAGGAAAATACATGATTGATAAATGATCTCGGCGGCGGCTAGGGCACTGTCATAGCAACGGTTTGCAGCTGGCCAGTTTTGTTGTTGAAAGTAGAGATTTCCAAGCGAGCGAGAAGTCAAACGGCATTCTTTTGGAAATGCTGATTGGGTATAGAACCCATTTGACATCTTTTACTACAATGAAGTAAAGTCATAGTCAAAACTTGAGCCAGAATCATGCCGTACAAGAGTAGTCTTACCGACGCAGAATGGGATGTTCTTGAACCGTTACTTGTCGAGATATTACCGCAGAAGAAACGCACCCGACCGACAAATTGGACAACCCGAGAACTGTTGGATGGCCTGTTTTATCAACTGAAGAATGGCTGCAACTGGGAAGACTTACCTAAAGACTTACCGCCTTATTCGACGGTCTATTGGCACTACAAGAAATGGCGGGAGGCGGGAGCAATTGAGCCATTAATGAACGCTCTGCATGTGAAAAATACCTGTAATGCGAGTGTCGCATCAAAAGGCGTTTGCTTCTACAAGGAGACGAATGGGATTAAACGCCATTTGGCGGTCGATAGCCTGGGATTTCCCTTCTTTACCCACTGTACGAGCGCGAATCTCTCTGACGATGCGGGACTCGTTGAGATGTTGATACACAACATCGCCTACTTTCGCGCCAAACCGATGAACATTCCCAAGATTACGCTCCTGTTAGACCATGCCTATCATCCAGACCATTTAACACAGGAGCTAGAGCGGGTGTATCCGCAGATCATGAAGAAAATCAAGTTTGAACTGTCCACAAAACCGTCTAAACAAGAGAAAGCAGCATAAGGAAAGTCTGGATTTTGTCAAATGGGTTCTATATTTTCTAGCAAAAAACTGTCCGGACTATTGATTTAAAAACCCTACAACAAACAATCAAGTTGCCGCTTTCAAACACAATACATCTTGACTTTTCCATTGTTCAAAAATATCAAACCGATTGTCTTCCGCAACAACAAACTTATACACTCGCAATCCACCTCGGCAACCATTCACCAAATTCCGATCGCGAGATACACAAGTCAATCGCAAATTCATTTTCGCTAGAATTGACTGAATCGCCGTCATAGGAGCCGTTTTATCAGTCACATTAATCCCAAACAAAATTCGCATATCCTGACGGTGCGCCAACACCATAGCCCATAATCTTTGCATGTCCTCATCCGTCGTTCGCGTCTTCCGATCGGGATCAAACAGCGCAACCAAATCCAGTGCCCGCAACATTTCAACTTGAGCCGTTATCAATTTCACATCCTGCAATGCCAACATTCCATTGCCTTGATGCAACATAGAATCCAACAGCTTACGATCGCGCAATCGAACAAAAAGCGGATCATGAATCAAATAATAATGCAATCGTAATTGAGGATACCAACCTTCCGAATCTTTAATTTGAAGATCTGGCGTTACATTCACCACATACTTATATTTCAATTCCTGTTTACGTTGACTATAACGTTGATCCATCATAGGCAAATCAGATTGATCTGGACAGTATTCAATAGAACTAGCAATAGCCTGCGCTTCCGCTAGCTTATTCTCTTCACGTACTTGCGCAATTGTATTATAAATCTGTTCAATTTCCTGAGCATCATGATGACGATATAAATATTCGAACTCTGGAACTTCTCGGGTTCCCATCAGCAAATCATACTGAGCCTCCAAACTATAGCCGTCGCCCAAAATTTCTATAGTATTATCCGTCACAGTAATTATCGTATGGCCTTCTCGTTCTAGTCCACTATACATTTCCATGCGATAGCGATTCAAAGATAAATTCACCCGAGCCGCCATTTTTGACCAAGTGCGCAATGTCACCGGATCAGTACCCCGATCGACATCAAAATCGACTTCTCTCAGCAGCATCATGTTGTACCGCACAGTTTTTGTGGTAGACGTTACTAATTCTCGATAATAAGAACTACCATTGCCAATCTTACCTAACCCATAACTTGATGCCCAAACATAACGCGGCACCAACGATCGTACACGTGCCAAGGCTTGACGGGATTCAGTATCCGACATCACGCCATTAAAAATAGCAAACACCGCCACAAAATGATTGTCAATATCAATTGAAACTCCCGTCCCTAGTGTTGGAGTCGCCAATACAATGTCATATTGCTGCATCACAGCATTAATATTACTAGCAATGCCATGGGCCGGATGATTTCGATCGACCACAGTTTCACTATCAACCCGTAGAATCCGTTTTTCAGGAAATCGATCGGAAAAATAAGTTTCTAAATTCCGCGAACTCCAGCGCCCTCTTACCTTTTGAGAATCCAAACAAACATAAATTGGACCCGTCTCAATCACCCGCTCCATTTGCAAAATCAAAGAGGCTGGATTTGGTGTGTCATAAAATTGGGTCTGCATAAACCGATCGCTACGCCATTGATTCATTAAGACCCAAGGCTCTACGGGTTCATCTAATAAACTTAATACATATTCAATACTAATATTTGATAAATCCGCATCCTGAGCAATCACTACGCCGCCAGAATTCAATACCGTTTGAATCAATTCTTTCAGAGTCGCCAGAATCTTAACACGGACATTGGCACAAGTTGGACTATTAAGAGCGTGCCATATTACTTGCTCCACTTCATCCAAAATGACAATTGAATTCGCCCAATCTTCAGGCATAAAATTCGCTTGGGATGTTGCATACAATGAATCCACACACAATCCATAGCCAGCCATTTCTAAGCTTGTATTGTCTTTGATTTGACTCACCCAAGGCAATCCTAATCCATGACAAATCGCTCGCCCCAATTGAATTCGATGGGTAATCACTAACACTTTACGATCGACTTGTGGAGGTAGGGCTAAAAACGATCGCAATGCCGTTGTTTTCCCGGTTCCCTTAGGACTTTTAATGCAGATAAATCCCGAACTTGGGTAATCCATACCTGTCAAAAACGGAAGATTGACAACCTGGGAAGCGCCATAGGTTAGGTTCCAAGCTTGACTCTGCTGCCAATGTTCAAAGCGGGTCGAATTCCCCACAACGGCTTCAAATTCTATTACACTACGGCCCACAATAAAATCATCCACACCCTTCTCTGGACCCGGCAATTCAATCACCTTAACGATCGATCGTCTGACGTTGGAGTGATTAAATTGATCATTACTAGTCTGAATTGGACGGGACAACAAATTCCCCAAACACCCGATCGCATTATTAACCTGTTGAGCCACGTGAATCCGCGATTCATAATCAAAACAAATCAAAAAATTACGGGGAATTGCTGTAAAAACTGCTAATTCTGGAATTAATTGATTGTTTTCTTTACGATACCCGCCAAATATTCCTGGCAATGCGATCGCCGCATAACCCGCTGTGAGCAAGCATCCTGCCTTCTTTTCTCCCTCCGTCAAAACTACCGGGACCGCATTGCGCTGTACCCAGCTCCAGAATCCGGTTCGAGTGTCGCTGCGTTTAATCGAAATCCGATACCGATCGGCCACGCGCTGCCACACAGAAGACGGGATATCAAGCAATACTAAACGGCTTGAACCCTTACCCAGACTAGGGCTTAAATATTTTGCCGACTTTCCAGTAAGCGGAGTAATAACTGGAGTTGCTACATCTGGTTTAAATCGTCCCCATTGCATTTGTTGCCAACCTGACAACGGATCGATCCCGCTGACCCACCAGCCTCGTAGCGTGCGATTATTCGATCGAGTTACTTTCCAATTCAATCGTTCTGCAATGGGATATCGCATCTCACGACAGTGTTCATCCACTTCAGAGTCGATTAGCGTTTGGACATTGAGATGAATGATCTGTGCATCTACGCCGCTATCCAACCATTCCTGTTCATGATCTTTTGCAACTCGTTTGCTCAAAATCGATCGACTCAAAGCCGATCGTAAAACTGACGGTTTGGATGGAGATCTAAGTAATGGTTTGATTGATAACGAATTCAAATGTGAATTCGGTTGAGACTCTATGTTAAGGCCACAACTTCTGATACAATTTTCAGACATAAGGACAGATATCCCAACCGCAAATTGGGATGACAAGGTTGAACAATTACCCCTTGAGCTAACTGTGGTAGGGAAGCTGAAGGGGTTTTGCTTTGGAAAAATTGGTTAAGATTTTTAGCAAAGCGGGATGTGACCCAACGTCACTTGTCCCAAGGTCGAAATTACAAGGTGGTAGCTTGCAATCTGTGAGTCTGTGGTAGAAGACCTCAACGGTCATAAGTTAACACTCCCCCTTCAAGATCTCAATAGGGCCAAAAAACCGATCCGCAGGCGTTATGGCTGAGTGATCCGATCGCGTTACGGATCTATTCAGCCGATGGTGTTACAGACAACAAAGTAGGAGGGTTGATAAACCTGTTTTTTTTAGACGCGGGTGTGATGGATTTCGCTTGTGATCGTTGGGTAGATTGGGCGATCGTTAGCCCTCAAATGTGGGGATCAGTGCAGAACTGAATTTAGACGGTGGCGTTACGGAAGGATGCCATTTTCTGGATCCAAATTTAAGGGATCACTAGACGGCAAAGGGACAGGTTGATCGGGTAAAATCAGACGCAACCGTTATGGATTTCCGCTGACAATATATCTACATATGGGCTAAATACGGGGTATGCTATCTAAACTGACGAGTCACTACGCTAGATGTAGTGTGGTGGGTTCTATTCCTGGTTAAGTCATCGTCGTCCCGAGAGCGTTATTCCCGTGTCGCAACCTATTCTTTTATCTAAGACTGCTGTTAATAGCTCATCTGGAAGTTTTGCTGTGGATGGCCATTTACTACGGCTGGTGTCTCGTGCGGGCATCCCCCTGCGAAATCCCAACTTAAGGGCACCACTGGTACGCGAAGACGGTGAGGGTGCTTTTTTGGAGATGCGGGTGGAGTCGAATGGGGATGGAGAGTTGGGACTTGTGCGGCGGATTGCAGTGGAAAGTCTCTCACCGGACGCTCTTAAAACGGTACCGATCGCGCTTGAACAGATGGACTGGTCAGCTTGTGTTAACAAGGGTCTGACGCAGGGATTGGCAGGGGTAGAGGAACGATCGCAAAGGCGGTGGCTGACCTCGCTGATGACGTTTCTCAATCCTCGGCAATTGGCGATTCTTTTATATTGTTACCAGCAGTATTGTTATCAGCAAGGCCCGTCTGCCTCGGCCCAGGTGACGGTGGATTCCAATGATTTGTTAATGGCGTTGGGCTACACCCGGACAAAAGACGGTGGATTTGCCTCGAAAGTCCGATCGCAGGTGCATCAAGATCTAGTGGCGCTTCATCGGGTGGAGCTGGTCTACCCAAGAGCAATTATGTTGGGGAAGATGGCGGCGGAAAGTGCGAGTCGGAAGGTGGAGGTGCGATCGCTGTTGAAGATCGTGGATTTTGTCCCAGAACGATCGGCTTCGGGCTTTGATTTGTTCCGGGCAGCGGATATGAGCTTTGAGATGGCGGAGCGCTACACGGTGGAACTGATTTGTCGGAGGGATGGCGCAACGAGTCGGGTGTTATTTCCTAAAACCGTAGATTTATCGCAGCGGCTAGGGGGCAATGCTAAAAATGATTATCGGATGCGCTTGTTGATTTATTTGGCTAGTCGGGTGGCTTGGGGGCTGCTGTCAGATGGGCAATATATGATTTTGTCGAAGCAAGGATTATTTAATAATTTGGATTTACTGGGCAGTAATAGTTCTCGGAACAATCAAATTTTTTGGCGGACGATCGAAGGGTTAAAACAAGAAAAATTCATCATGAGTGCCCAGGAGTTGCCAGGGAAAAGCAAGATGAATAGTGTGCAGTTTCAGGTTAATCCTGAGCTATGGGGCATGGTGTAGCTAGCTCCGTGCGCGATTTACGCCAACTGAAAAGCCACAACTTGACTCATTTAAAAATCGCTTGCCGAACTGCATCCGGATCCCGAAATCCAACCGCAACAGCAACACCATCTTTCACAAAAAGTGGACGCTTCAATAGCATGGTGTCTTGGGTAAAGGCCGACACCCATTGCTCATCGTCCCACTGATCTTTTTCCTCACTTAACGATCGATAAGATTGCCCAGAAGTATTGCGCATCGGTTTATTCCCGAGAGATGCAACCCAACTCGCGATCGTTTCCTTGGGAATTTGGATTTCGCGGGAATTAATAAATTCGTGGTCAATATTATTGCCAGTTAGCCAAGTGAGCGCTTTTTTGCAGGTGCCACAATTTGGGATTCCGTAAACTTGAAGACTCATAAAAAATTCATCACGCTGGTTAATTCGGCCCGCTGGTTGTTAATTACCTTAGCATTTTGAGACGACCCACCTGCGGGAAGTTGGGTATCCTAGAAGGACGAATTAAAAATGAACATGCGAATCTTTCAGGGTTATTGATAGGTATTTAGGCTATGTCGGAAATTTCCCCACTGCTCCAACGCGGTCTACAGTCCCTTGCACAAGGCGACGACAGCACAGCTTTCCAGCACCTCACTCAAGTCATGGCGGCTTTGGAGCAGGCGGGAATGGCGAATTCCAGTGACGGCTGGAAGGCTCAAATGGGTCTCGTGATGCTGCATCAACGGGCGGGAAATTTGACGATCGCCCGAGATCTGGCCCATTCACTCAGCCTCGTTCGCAATTCTAAGGTGAGTGATTGGGCTAAGGCTCAACTGGTGGCGATGGTTTCCGACCGACCGAAGATCATCAATGGGACTGAGCCAACTCATTGGAACGAGTCTTCATCTACAGACAGGGACCAACCCGCGAGCCAAGACACTGGATTTGTGGCGTTTGATGAAAATGCGCCGCGCCCGGAACGCCGTCGTCGCCTGAAATCGGATGGTGCGATCGGGGCTTTTGCTGGATCTGAGGATTTTCAGGCAGATTCGGCAAACTTCGCTATCACCGCCGATCACGCAACGAACGTGGTCCCTGATAACGTGGTCCCTGATATTGTCTTCGATCCGGCGCAACCCTACGATCGTTCGACTCAGTGGAGTCCATTAAAAGAAACTAAAAGTTTCAACTTGCCCCTGATGCAAGTGCTGACGATCGCGGGGCTGGTCGGTATTCCAGCGGCGTTGATTGGGAGCTTGCAATGGAGTGCGCAGATATTGGGATCGATACGAAATAAGCTGCCGTTTTTGGGGTGGCAGCAGCCGATGGCAATAGAAATTCCTTGGGTGGAGCTGACATTGCTGGCGATCGGGGCGATTGCTTTGAGTCCTTGGATTATTCGCTGGCAACTGAATCGATCGGGCAAGGTGAAAAATCTTTCAACGAGTCAGCTTTCGCAATATAGCCCCGAAGCCTATCGAGTGCTTCAGCGCGGATGCAAGGGTGGAAAAATAACCTTCCCTCACTTAGAAATTATTGAGACTGATTTACCGTTGATACTGAGCTATGGCGTTTTGCCGATGCACCAAACTATTGCGCTGAGTCGGGCGTTGTTGGAGCGCTTTCAAGAGGGTGAGATTGCGAGTTTGTATGCGATTGAACTCAATAATTTGGCCAATTGGACAACTGCAATTTTGGCTTCGACGACGACATTGGCGCTTTTGCCACATACTATTTATTGGGAATGTTCTAAGTTGGGCGATCGCTTTCTAACGTTAGCGCTGGAACCCCAATCATTGTTTCTGTTGCCTTGGATTTGGAAAATTGCAGGATTGTTTTTCGCAACGATCGCGGCGATTAGTTATGGCGTTTTTGCATTTTTGCGCTGGATGGGATTTGGGTTATCCCGATCGCGTTCAGAAGAGAACGATCGGGCGGTTTGTAATTTGACGGGCAATCCGAATGGTCTTGCTAGTAGCTTATTTCAATTGCGATCGTTGACAGCGGATGCGATTGTTCAGCCCTCTTTGGCGACATTTATATTAGAAGGGTTTGAGAATTTGCTGCCCGTGAGTGTGCCGGACTCCGCCACAGTTCCATTGCGCTCTGTCGAATCTTGGTGGGCAATTAATCAATCTCAGCCGCCCACAGACACCCGATTGATGAACCTGGGAGCGATCGCGTCTCACTGGAATTTAACACCACTTTTTTCTGGGTTGCTTTCTTCTGGGCCGCTTTCTTCTGAGACAAAGAGACTTACAGGATTGCCTAGCCAGTCGGTTCGGACTTGGGCTACTCCTTTAGTCTGGGCGATAAGTGGCTATGGATTGGCATGGTTAGCATGGGGATTGGGTTGGATATTGTATTGGATTGGGCAGCGACAATTGGCATGGTTGGGCAGTGACTATAGTTTGTTTTTAGGGTTGCCGATGATTGGGTTTGGTATGGGTACGTGGATGCGATTTAATCGTTTTTTCCCAGAACTGTCGAGCGCAATGAGTCGCTGCGATCGTTCTAATTTGAATGCGGCGGGTTCGGAAGCGTTGAATGTTGAGAATGCAACGTTAATTCATTCATTAACTCAAACCAATGCGATACCACTTAAACCACATATGGTGATGCTCCAAGGCAAGCTTCAAGGTCGATCGGGTGTAAGCAATTGGTTGGGACAGGATTTGTGGCTTGAGGTCGCACCGGGCAATCGGATTAAATTACATGTTGGGGCGAGTTTAGGACCGATCGGATTAGGGGTGCGGGAGTTTTTTGGGAATCCAACCTTATCCCAGTATGTGGGTCAAGAGGTGATGATTTCAGGTTGGCTGCGGCGTGGGGCAACAATTTGGATGGATGTGGAAGCGGCGCGGACAAATGGGGGCGTGCTGTCAGGCGGACATCAAGTTTGGTCGATTTTGATTGGGGGATTGTTTGTCGGAATTGGTCTTTTTGTCTTGTTGTAATGAATGTTATTTGATGAATGTTATTTTTTGCAATTTGCGTCAAGATATAGAGAGCGTCTTTATATCAATTATTTGATTCTCAATCCTATGGATTTCACTGCGGCATTGCCTGTTTTTCTGATTACGCTACGTGAAGGGGTTGAAGCTGCGCTGGTAGTAGGTATTGTTTTAGCTTGCCTTGGTAAAGCAAATGCAAGTCATTTGAATGGTGCTGTTTATCAAGGGGTATTTGCGGGCCTTGGGGTTAGTTTGCTTTTGGGAATTGGCGTTAATTTTGGGCTTCAACAATTGGGGTTGTCGAGTTGGATCTATGGTCCGGCGCTGAAACAAGCATTACAGGGCGGAATTGCGATCGTGGCGATCGGTCTTTTGAGTTGGATGTTGATTTGGATGACGCAACAGGCCAAGGGGCTTAAGGCTGGCGTAGAGCAATCGGTGCAAGTGGCACTGGCGGAGAATACATCGTGGGGCGTGTTTGGGTTGGTATTTGTTGCGGTGTTGCGGGAAGGAGTTGAAACGGTTTTATTTTTGGGGACGCAAATCAATCAAGGTTGGGTTCCGGCACTGGGGGCGATCGCGGGGTTGGCGGGGGCGACGGCGATCGGGCTGTTGATTTTTAAAGGCGGGCGACGAATTAATCTAGGGTTGTTTTTTCAAATTATGGGGACGATTTTGCTTTTGATTGTGGCGGGATTGGTCGTGACAGCATTTAGAAAAGCTGAGATGAGTGTGGGATTACTCAACCAGATTGATCCGCAATGGCATCGTTTTTGTTGGGGTGAGAATGGGTCTTGTTTGCTGGGTCCAATGGTATGGGATTTGAGCGATCGGCTTCCGGATAAGCAATTTCCGGGCTTGGTTTTGAAAGCGTTATTTGGCTATACTCAGAACTTGTATTTATTGCAGGCGATCGGGTATGTCGGGTTTGTGTCGATCGTTGGAACGCGGTATTGGAAGAGTTTACGTTAGTATTATTTGAATAAACATTCTGTTACAATTTCTAAATCTGTAATAGTTTTGATTGGGTGAATTCATGATTGCTACAACACCTCATCCGATCGCCCATCAATTTTGGACATGGCAACCAAACAAGGATAGTCGAGAATTTACGATCGCATATCAGAAACAAGGCGACCACGGAATTCCAGTCATTTTGATTCACGGGTTTGGCGCAGGCACCTTCCACTGGCGAAAGAACTTACCCGACCTCGCCGCCCATGCTCAAGTTTACGCAATAGATCTCCTTGGATTTGGTAAATCTGACAAACCCACGCCGACTATCGAAGTCAACTACACGTTTGAAACTTGGGGACAACAAATCCTAGATTTTTGTCGGGACATTATCGGCGGACCTGCATTACTCATTGGCAATTCCATCGGCTGTATTGCGGCGATGCAGGCGGCAGTAGATGGGCCGGAATGGGTCAAAGGCGTGGCTTTACTGAATTGTTCATTGCGACTATTACACGATCGCAAACGCGCCACTCAACCGTTTTATAAACAATTTGCACCACTATTACAAAATGTACTGCAATACAAACCGATCGGCAATTGGTTTTTTAGTCAAATTGCTCAACCTAAGACCGTGAAAAAAGTATTGTTACAAGCGTATAAACGATCGGAAGCCGTCACCGATGAATTAGTGAATTATTTGCTTGAACCTGCTCAAGATCCAAAAGCAGCCGATGTCTTTTTGGCCTTCACCGCCTACTCACAAGGTCCATTGCCGGAAGACTTATTCCCACAATTGCAATGCCCTGCGATCGTACTTTGGGGGACCGAAGATCCTTGGGAACCGATCGAGCTTGGTCGTGAATTTGCCCATTATCCGATGGTGACAGCGTTTATTGAATTACCAGGACTTGGGCATTGTCCACAAGACGAAGCTCCAGAAATTGTAAACCCAATTTTGAATGATTGGATACGATCGCTGGAGCTTGTTTAAAATGAATTGAGACTTAATTACCGACGATCGTTACTGAAGAAAATCATAATCACATATTGCATCACTTGTAATAGTGAATACAATGCCGTTGCAACATAGGTAAAGGCTGCGGCATTTAACACCTTCCGCGCACCTTGGTTTTCTTTACCTTGAAGAATACCAAATTCATCCATCATTTTTAATGCCCGCGCTGAAGCATCAAATTCCACGGGAAGCGTAACTAAATGAAACACCAAACTGGAGGCAAACAGCAACAATCCAATATAAATAAACAACATACTCAGGCTGCCTAACCCGCCCAGCATCATACCGCCAAAGATCAACATCGGACCAAACTGAGCGCCAATATTGACCGCCGGAACCAAAGACGATCGCAGATTCATCGCCTGATACCCTTCCACATCCTGCAAAACATGCCCGCACTCATGGGCTGCCACCGCTGCCGCCGCCAAAGATCTAGATCCATAGACAACCTCCGAAAGCCGGACAGCCTTTGCACCCGGATCATAGTGATCGCTCAGGACCCCGGCAACAGGTTCAACCGTGACATGATTAACCCCCATACGTTTTAGAATACTTTCCGCAACTTCCGCCCCCGTCATTCCCATACTAGATTCGATTTGGGAATACTTATCATAGGTACCCTGAACCCGCTGCTGTGCCCACCATACGAGCGCCATGCCAGGAAGAAGCATTAACATCGAAGGATGGAACATAGGAAAAAACATGACTTAACCCGATAACTAAACAATTCTGTTACTTATATTAACATCAGTCTTTCCTATGAGATATATCGGCTACCCCTCTAAGGTTGGGCGGATATATGAACGCCTAACTTAGGGCAACATCCGCTTCAGAAACGATCGGTAAATGGTTTTGCCTGTTTCATTTAAATGCACTCCATCAAACGTTACATCCGATCTAAGGCTATTATTTTCATAGAGTACTTCTAATCCCTGAAATGCTGTGGGAATACCTTCTTCGGTCGAAACTCGATCAATCAGACGATTAATTTCATCCACTCGGGATAACGGACCCGCCACCATCGGATTTAAACTCGCTTCTAAAGTAGAGTAAAAAGCTGGGATGAGGATAATTTGTTGCGATCCTAAAGATTTGACTAAGCGCAATGATTCTCGTAGATTCTCCACAAATTCTGCATCTTCAATAGTGTACATTGCATCATTAGTACCGATCGCTATGATTGAATACTGACATCCGACTTGGGCAGATTTGAGTGTTCTCAACTGCGTTATTAACGACACTGTACTGAGGCCGCCTGTACCAAAATTAACGTTACTTTGGCCGAGTGTCTGCCCTAGTCCCGATGAAATGGAATCGCCAAAGAGGCAAACTGAGTAATTCTGATTTCGGTTTTGTTCCGCTTGCAAACTAATCTGGGCGTTCCACCAGGGCAAAGTCGATAGGTTGTCAGGATGAGAGTCCTGTAATGCATAGAGCGGGGCAGAAACCAAAAGGGATAAGCCGAGGACGCAAACTAAGGTTTTTTTCCAGGAAAATTTGAAAAAAGATGACTTTGTTGGAAGTTTTTTGGAGTCGTCAGGAGGTAAAGTTGAAGTCTTAGGCTGCATGGGTTTTGATTGTCCAAGTGTAGATAGAGAAACAGTATGAGACATCGATCGATATCTATGGCCTCCTCTGTTGATCAAATTCAAGCGATCGAATTTAGGCTAACTCGACTATCTCATGAGTCTTCCAGGTTTCGGTTCTTAATCTTTAAATTTTATGTCTAAATTAACTCCTACAAAGTTCCTGAGTTCTCGTCTGTTCAATCGATCGTCAAAACAGTCCATGGGCAAAAAGCCTCGATCGAAATCCCATAATAAGCGCAAATTTTTTCTAATAGTGGGCCTTTCCGCTCTAATGCTGATTGGTTCTGCTACGTACTGGTATGTTTTCGTGGCTGGAGTCCCACAACTTGATGCGCCCGAGGTGGAGGTGGTCAAGGATTTAGCATTTGAGACCCGTACCTTCAACAGTCAGGCTATGGGCGGTGAACGACGCTATGGACTAGTTCTGCCTCCTGGTTATAACCCGAGCGCAAAGACCCACTATCCCGTCATTGTCTTGCTCCATGGTGGTCATGGGGATGAGCGCGACTACCAAAAACGAGCAGCTTTGACCATGGTTCTCGATCGTCTTTACCGCGAAAAGAAGTTGCCTCCCTCTATTGTTGTGACCCCAGACGGAAATGATGCTCGGGGCAGTAGTCCATTTTGGGATCCCCAATACTACGACGGCCCTAACGGCAAAGTTGCTTCCCTAATTTCAGATGATCTTGTTAATGAAATTAAATCAAACTATAAAGTGCTGGGTCATCCGCACTATTGGGCAATAGGTGGGCTATCCTCTGGGGGCTGGGGGGCTATCAATATTGGGATGCGTAGGCTAGATCGATTCAATGTATTCTTTAGTCATACGGGTTATTTTAAAGACCCAAATGGAACTGCTCAGAATCCCATAACAGCGGTCGATCGGATTAAACCTCATTTACGATCGCGTATTCATGTTTATCTGGATGCTGGGGAGAACGATCATACGTATTTGCAGGCGACAAGAGAATTCTATGAGAAATTACGCACTCTGGGCATCTCGTCAGAATTTCATGTGTTTCCGGGTGGACATGGCATCGTGGGTGCAGATTCAGGCTGGAATTATTGGAATAAGCATTTACACGATTCTTTAGCGTATGTTGGCGAACGATTTCGAGATCCAAATCGGACATTTTTAGTGAACCCATGATTATTGAAAATTCTATTCATCGTAAACTCCGTTCATTTGTTCAAGTCTGGAAAGAAATGCATCACAATCGCACTACTATTGGTCTTTGGAGTGTTGTCTTATTGACGGGTTCTATGGGCCTCGTCAATTTATGGTCTTCTGTATTTCCAGGCGACCCGACGCGCTTGGAGTGGTTAGATTTCTTTATGCCGATTGAGATGCGGGCAGAGGCGCATATTTTCTCGGCAATGTGTGGCTTTTTGCTATTGATGATGGCGGTAAATCTGAAACGCCGTAAACGGATGGCTTGGTGGATAACTATGGGAACTTGTGCAGTTTCGATCGTCACTCATCTCATTAAAGGATTGGATTACGAAGAATGCATTTTAGCGATTGTTTTGATGACGCAATTACTGCTAATGCGTAAGGAGTTTACAGCTCGGTCTGATCGGCCCTCTATTGCTCAAGGTATAAACCATTTTGGTGCAGCACTCCTCTTTACATTAATGTATGGCTCCACGGGGTTTTATATTCTCGATGGCCATTTTTCAATTTATCAAGACGCAAAATTAATCCAACATTATAATTTTGGTATAAAACCTGCGGTTATTAAAACCTTTGAACTCTTTTTTACGGCAGACAATACAGGACTAATCCCTGAAACGGTCTATGCAACTTGGTTTGTGCATTCGATTTATGCGGTTGGATCATTGACAATACTGTATGCCATTGGCATGTTATTGCGTCCTGTATTGCTCAAAAATAGCGCAAAAGCCGATCGTAGATTTGCTGAGATTATTATCAATCAATACGGTCAATCATCGTTGGCTCGGTTGGCTTTGCTGTCCGATAAAGAATATTATTTTAGTCCATCGCACCGATCGGTGATTGCCTTTGTTGTGAAAGGGCGCTCGGCAATTGCCTTGGGGGATCCGATTGGGCCGGAGGACGATCGATTGGAGACATTGTATTCGTTCCGTCAATTTTGCCGATCGAATGATTGGTTCCCGGCATTTTATGAGGTTGGGACTGAACAACTCAGTTGTTATCGTTCAATGGGTTGGCATTGGATTCAAATCGGTGAGGAAGCTATTGTCGATTTATCCAAGTTTCATTTAAAAGGTAAATCTAATCAATCTCTACGGACCGCCGTCAATCGTTTGACTAAAACTGGACATCGTTTTGTTGTTTATGAACCACCCAATAGTGCGGAATTGATCACGAAACTTAAGCCCGTGAGTGATGAATGGTTGAAGCAAAAAAATGGTTCAGAAAAGCAGTTTTCTATTGCATGGTTCGATCGGGACTACTTACAAAACTATAAGATTGCAGTCGTCTATGATGCGAACGATCGAATTGTGGCCTTTAGTAATTTGCTATCCGGTTATAATAAAAATGAAGTGACAATAGATTTGATGCGACACCGGGCTGATGTAGAGAATGGCACGATGGAATATTTGTTTGTTTCACTGCTTCAACACTTTAAGTCAGAACACTATGACACCTTAAGTTTTAGTTTGTCACCATTGGCGGGTGTGGGGACAACAACGGCATCTCCAGCGATCGAAAAGGGACTACGACGGTTTGTGAAATATCTCAATCGTTTTTATAATTTCAATGGGTTACATCAGTTTAAGCATAAATTTCAGCCGGATTGGGAGCCACGTTATTTGGTGTTTCCCAATCATCAATCACTTCCCGAAATCGCGTTAGGTTTAGTTCGGGCTGATTCCGGCGATCGCCTTTTTGACTATCTGAAAGGCGGCACTTGAGAATCAAATCAATTTAGACATGGTAAACTGTGAGGCTATACAGTATTTGATCCTCCATTAGAAAATTATGACCCGATCGATCGTTCAAACAAATCTGGCACCTGCACCCGTCGGACCCTACAATCAAGCCATTGTTGCCTCTGGGAAGATGGCGTTCTTATCTGGACAGATTGCCCTAGACCCTGTGACGGGTGCGATCGGGGGTACCGGAGATGTGGTGGCTCAGACTGAACAGGTGATGGCAAATTTAAAGGCGGTTCTTGAGGCATCGGGAGCGAGTTTTGCATCTGTGGTGAAGACGGGTGTTTTTTTGAAGGATATGAATGATTTTGCGGCGATGAATGCGGTGTATTCAAAATACTTTGATGAAAAAAATGCTCCGGCCCGCGCCTGTGTGGAAGTTGCCAGGTTGCCGAAGGATGTGTTGGTGGAGATTGATTGTATTGCGATCGTTGAATAATCCTTATTCAGGAGCCTTCCATGACTTCAGTAATTACTATTCCCATTGACTATCCTTCTGGAGATGGACAACCTGTGGCCGAGACGTTTGATCATTTGCATGTGATGTTGATTACGATCGCAGTACTACGACAGTACTTGCAGCATAAGAGAGCTTGCGTTCTGGGTAATCAATTTTTGTATTATGCTCAGGGATTACCTCGATTGAAATGCGCGCCGGATGTGATGGTGATTTTTGGGGTGGAGCCAGGGGGGCGGGATAACTATAAAATTTGGGAGGAAGGTGAGATTCCACGAGTCGTTTTTGAGATGACTTCACCAGGAACCAAAAAAGAGGATGATGGATTTAAAAAACAACTCTATGAACAGATTGGTATTGAAGAGTATTGGCAATTTGACCCAAAAGGGGACTGGATTACGGAGAAGTTACGTGGTTATCGACTGATCGGGGATACCTATGTCTCGATCGAAAATAGTCAAAGTCAAGCATTAAATTTACGTTTGGCCGTCGATGGTAGGTTGATTGCTTTTTACCGTTTGGATAATGGCGAAAAGCTTTTGGCTCCTGATGAATTGTATGAGAAGTCAGATCGATTACAAGATGAATTAGTCACTGAACGATCGCAAAATGAAGCCTTACAGCAACAACTCGATCGTTATCGTGAACGATTTGGTGAACTCTAAATGATTTAGCAATATCACTCACAAAATCTAATTGAGATAATTAAAATGCATCGGATTGCTGCAATGCCGGGAGGCTGGAATCCTGACGAAGAAGGAGTTGTCTTTATAGAACAAGATCCCGGCCCGATCGTAATTCTGACCGCTCAAGATACTGATATTAGTGGGTTGGCGCGGGCGGTTGATCAATTGCCCCATGATTTTCCGGCAGTTCGGGTGGCGAGTTTGTTGGCCTTGGCCCAACCGTTGACGATCGACACCTACGCCGAAGATGTATTAGAAAAAGCGCAGGTCATTGTAATTCGACTATTGGGCGGGGTCAGCTATTGGGCCTATGGATTAGAAGTTGTCCAGGAAATTGCGGAACGGTTTGGGACTAAAGTAATTGTGATTCCGGGAGACGATCGCCCCGATCCAATCTTGTCCAGCCGATCGACCGTACCGCTAATTGAGGCCAATCAGATATGGCGATATTTTACTGAAGGTGGAGTTGGGAACTTTCGGAATTTATTAGGATTTTTGGCCGATCGATATTTAGATCTTCATCAAAGTTTTGAATCACCGCAGCCCATTCCAAGAGTTGGGCTATATCCATTCCCAGTTTTTAAAATTGAACATCCCCGTGTTGGGATTATTTTTTATCGCGCCCATTATCTTGCTGGTAACACCGAGCCGATCGATGCCCTGTGTCAACGTTTAATCTCTAGTAATCTCACCCCTGTTCCGGTATTCATTTCATCATTACGCGATCCTGATGTGCAATTGGATTTGCTTAGTATTTTGCAACCTGATGGTGAGCCTGCGATCGAAGTATTATTAAATACAACTAGTTTTTCATTGTTAAATCCGGCTCCGCTTTATCCGGCATCACCCACCACAGTGAAGGATACGGCTGAGTTGTGGAGTCAACTTAATGTCCCGATTTTACAGGTGATTTTGAGTGGTGGACCGGAAGAACAATGGCGATCGGATACGCGAGGATTGTCTCCGCGAGATACGGCCATGAATGTGGCATTACCGGAGGTTGACGGTCGGATTATTACTCGAACTATTTCGTTTAAAGGAGTACAGACCAAGCATCCTATTTTACAAACCGATGTGATGGGATATAAATCCGTGGGCGATCGGGTGCGGTTTGTTTGCGACCTCGCGGCAAATTGGGTGAAGTTGCGTAGGTCCGAGGTTGCCGATCGTAAAGTGTCGCTGATTTTAGCCAATTATCCAAACCGTGATGGACGACTTGCAAATGGTGTGGGATTGGATACACCGCAGAGTTGTGTGGAGATCTTACGATCGCTTAAAGATTCTGGCTATACGGTTTCTGATATTCCTGAAGATGGCGATCAATTGATTCAGTGGCTAACTAAAGGAATTACTAATGATCCTGAAGGACAAGGAATTAGACCCATATTGCAAACGCTAGAACGATCGAAATACACCACCTATTTTGAAACATTACCGCAAGAAATCTGTGATGCGATGAATTGTCGGTGGATTGGTCCTAGTTCGTCTGATTTCCCAATTTCAGGCATTCAACTTGGGAATATTTTCATTGGTATTCAACCCTCGCGAGGCTACGATCGAGACCCTTCCCTCAACTATCACGCGCCCGATCTCGAACCGACCCATGAATACTTGGCG
>JANXNM010000695.1 GCA_025354065.1 Synechococcales cyanobacterium 340R_concoct_173_sub
CCCGCCGCAATCACATGGCCGCCCCGATCGCCGCCTTCTGGCCCCAAATCAATCACCCAATCACTACAGCGAATTACATCCAAATTATGTTCAATCATTAATACCGAATTCCCCTTATCCACCAATCGCTGAACCACATCCAATAACTTATGCACATCATAAAATGACAATCCCGTCGTCGGTTCATCAATCAGATATAATGTTTTCCCCGTCGCACGACGAGACAATTCTGATGCAAGTTTGACCCGCTGAGCTTCGCCCCCTGAGAGAGTTGGCGCAGGCTGGCCAATTTTCATATACCCAAGGCCAACATCAAATAATGTTTTCAATCGAACATGCGCTTGGGGAATATTTTGAAAGAAGTCACAGGCCACTTCCACGGTCATATCTAATACATCAGCGATCGATTTTTCCTTAAATTTCACCTGCAATGTTTCGCGGTTATATCGTTTGCCTTTGCAGACTTCACATTGCACATATACATCGGGGAGAAAGTTCATTTCAATTACATTTACACCTTGTCCCGCACAAGATTCACAGCGTCCACCTTTGACGTTAAACGAGAACTGGCCCGGTTTATACCCTCGTGCTTTGGCCTCGATCGTGGTGGAAAATACTTCACGAATCACATCAAAGATTCCAGTATAGGTCGCCGGATTCGATCGCGGAGTTCGTCCGATCGGGGACTGATCAATTACGATCGCTTTGTCTAATGTATCCAACCCGATGATTTGATCAACCGCTTTTGGAAATGGAACCTTACGGCCAAAGTGATGTTGAATCGCGGGATGAAGTAACTCATTTACTAAGGTAGATTTTCCCGATCCAGAAACTCCCGTAATACAAACTAATTCACCCAGTGGAATATCAACGTCAATCCCTTGAAGATTATTTCGATAAGCATTTTTCACTGAAATCGATCGGCCATTTCCCTCGCGTCGTTTGGCCGGAGTATCAATCTTCAGTCGCCCAGATAGGTACGCTCCCGTCAGCGATTCCTCAGCATCCAGAAGATTCTGCAAACTTCCCTGCGAAACAATCCGGCCCCCATGTACGCCCGCTCCAGGACCAATATCCACAATGAAATCCGCTGCCCGCATGGTTTCTTCATCATGCTCCACCACGACCAAAGTATTGCCTAAATCTCGCAACTTCGTCAGCGTCCCGAGCAATCGCGTATTGTCCCGTTGATGCAATCCAATACTCGGTTCATCCAACACATACAGCACGCCCGTCAACCCCGACCCAATCTGCGTCGCCAACCGAATTCGTTGGGCCTCACCGCCAGAAAGCGTCATAGCCGGACGATCGAGCGTCAGATAATCTAATCCGACATCTAGTAAAAAGCTCAATCGTGCTTTGATTTCTTTTAGAACTAAATCTGCAATCTTGGCCTGTTTTGGAGTCAGATTCATTTCGCCAATTTGAGTCAAGCAATCTCGAATTGAAACACTCGTTAAATCTTGAATGCGAAACTGACCAACTTGAACAGCTAATGATTCAGGTTTTAGGCGAAATCCATTACAAGATTCACAGGGTTGATCAATTAGATATTGTTCAAGTTTTTGTTTTTGCAAATCAGATGAGGCTTCTTGATACTGTCGCTCCAACATCGGCAATGCGCCTTCATAGCGACGGTTGTAGCCTTTGGTGTC
>JANXNM010000428.1 GCA_025354065.1 Synechococcales cyanobacterium 340R_concoct_173_sub
CAATCAAATTCCCTTCCGTATGCATTGCACCATTAAACCGGAAGTCAGGACCGGGAAACACTTCTAAGTCATTACGGAACCATGCACCCCATTTATTTCCTTTACTTATCTCACGATCTTGATGGAATTCAAGTGTAGTAGCAGCAGATTTTGCCGTGTATGGAACCACTAAAACATCCACTTGGAAGTTTTTACGGACTACCGAAGTATTAGTCGGATCATTGAACCAACCGACAGAGGTAGCGGCAGCAGTAGTGGTTGGCAATTGACAAGCTGAACCCGTTTCAGTGGTTAAGGGACCATGGCGGACAACACCAGCAGCCGATTTTTCTTTGTCGCTTAACTTAACGAGTAACCGTTGAGATTCAGCCGGGTCTGCGGTTTGACCAGACACAATAGGCGGTGTAGGAGTCTTGAAGATGATTGAATAAACAACGGTTGCATCTTCCAATCCATTACCGTCGGTGTCTGCGCGGAAGGACCAAGCATTATCTTTACCTGGTGTATTTGGCAGATCTCGGGCAGTTTCTCCTGGCAAAAGATAAGGATTAGCCGCGTCACCCGTTTGGCCTTCAATCAACTGTTGAGTTAAGCCAACCCCATCATTTAGCATCATCTTGGTCAGATACTCTTCCGCAGGGACACCACCACTGGGATAACGATTATCTTGACTACTATCAAACATAAATTCCAGCTTCGATCGCGCCCGGTCGATCGCAGGAGTTGCAGCATTATAAATAACGCGCTGCTGGTTACTCGTAATGACTTGGATATTACGAGTGTAGGCCCGATAGGTTAATGCTCCCACAGACAACGACACCACCAAAATCAGCATTATGGCCGTCGGTAGAACTATCCCTGAATTTGGGGAAACCCTACGACTCATTACGAACGCCGATCGCAATAGCCAATCGATTGTACCTTTAGTCATCGATCGACACAGACGAGTGACCTCGCGGGTGAAGGTCTGAAATGCTTTGGAAAGGTTACGGTTTGACATAGCGGTGATGTGCCAGGGAGACGATTTTGTAGAACTTCAG
>JANXNM010000696.1 GCA_025354065.1 Synechococcales cyanobacterium 340R_concoct_173_sub
GTCAAAGGTGGACGCTGTGAATCTTGTGCGGGACAAGGTGTAAATGTAATTGAAATGAACTTTCTCCCCGATGTATATGTGCAATGTGAAGTCTGCAAAGGCAAACGATATAACCGCGAAACATTGCAGGTGAAATTTAAAGAAAAATCGATCGCTGATGTATTAGATATGACCGTGGAAGTGGCCTGTGAATTCTTTCAAAATATTCCCCAAGCTCATGTTCGATTGAAAACATTATTTGATGTTGGTCTTGGCTACATGAAAATTGGCCAACCTGCACCAACCCTATCGGGGGGCGAAGCTCAGCGGGTCAAACTTGCCTCAGAATTGTCTCGCCGTGCTACGGGAAAAACATTGTATTTGATTGATGAACCGACGACGGGATTGTCATTTTATGATGTGCATAAGTTGTTGGATGTGGTTCAGCGATTGGTGGATAAGGGGAATTCGGTATTAATGATTGAACATAATTTGGATGTGATTCGCTGTAGTGATTGGGTAATTGATTTGGGGCCAGAAGGCGGCGATCGGGGCGGACATGTGATTGCGGCGGGGACTCCTGATCAGGTTGCGAAGGTAAAGGAGTCGTATACCGGACATTATTTGAATATTGCGTTGGAGAACTATCCGATGGGTGGGTGATGTTTGGGAGCTTTAATGAAACGATCGGCTCTATATTCACAAGACCGATCGAATCCCTTGCTTTCCCTGATTTCGCCGTTACATTGCCCAGCTATTTCTGCCGCTGTAGGACGATCGTTGAGGGTTTGGGTTTAGATTGCAATATCAAGCGGGCTGATGATTCCACGTCCACCGCGATTAAGGACATGGGTGTAGATCATGGTGGTTTTGATGTCTTTGTGTCCGAGGAGTTCTTAGATGGTGCGAATGTCGTAGCCGTTTTAGGATCTTAGGCAGACTAGCGAGATTCTTTCTCATGGAATATACTAAAAACATCGGTCTAAGATTCTAATTTCGGCATATGCGAATAAGTTGCCCGTCTGAGATCCCTAGACTAGAGTTAGACAGAAAGAGTCGGTATAAGATCCTCGATCGGGTTACTTATGTAGAAACTTTCCGTGCATACAATTGTTATACGACTTAGATATAGACACAAGGCAAAATGGAACTGCAAATTATCTTAACTAAGTGCTATGGAGCAATCTAAAAATTATGGATAAGTACGAAGCTGCTTTGAGAACTGCTTCTGCGATTTATCATCTGGGTTGGAACAGTCTGAGTCTTACCGAGGAGTCTCTTTTGCAAGGTAACTCAGAGTTTCGGGAACGAGTCGAAGAATATCTTGAGCGATTAAAAAATGGTGAAAGTATCCGAAGATCGCGAAGAGTAGTGTCCATAATATTAGATCAACCTTTGATGTCATACAGCGCAGTGCTGAGTAGTTTATGCCATCAATTTGAGCACGTTCATGTTGATTTTTTGTGTAGTGATGTGCCTGAGCTATCGCATTTTAATCTGTGTGTTTTGGAGGAGTATGGTATAAGTTATACGTGCTTAAATATACTAACAACTGATTGGGAAGAGTGGAAAAAAAGACCCGAATACAGGGGACAATGAAGGAGATCAAGTTGTTATCATGAGCGATTATTCAGATAGTCCCGACTATGAAAACCTCTCTCCTCAAAAGGTGAAAGCAGTTCGTAGAATTGCCAATGTGTTGTATCAACTAGGTTCAGACCATTTGTTCCTTTCAGAAGAGATAGCTCTGCAAGACAGGGAATTCAGAAGTTTAGTTGAGGACTGCTATAGAAATTTACGTAAGGGCTTACCCTGGCCGCCACTATTTTCCCATTCTAAAAAAATCATCTTAGATAAGCCAGACTTCAAGTATGTACGGGTAATTCGCGAGCATTGTGAAACATATGAGTCTGTATATATAGATTTTCTCTGTAGCCATATTTCTAAACTCTCGCACTTTTACATTGTGGCTTTAAGTCTACATAGAAATTTGATCTACGACTGCCTAAATATTCCTATTGGGGAATGGCACGAGTACAAAAAATTACCGAATTACAAAGGAGACTGAGTTAAAAATGGGAGTAAGCTTTCTTGATGAGGCTAGAATTTTAGTCGCTGACGATGATAAGAATATGGTTACTAAAATTAGAGGAATTTTAGAAGCGAATGGTTGTCAGAACGTTACAAGCAAATTTAGGATTTCATCATTGAGGGAACTGGAGAATTATGAGGTTGTCGTCCTAGATATTGTTTGGCGTGGAAACACAAAACCAAAGTATCAGACAGATGATTATTTTGGAATCAGCGCAGCTAAATATTTGAGAGAACATTCGCCAGACAGTTGCGTAATATTGATGTCTAAATATTTCTATGAGCTTGACCATTCAAAGGAAATTGCTAAAACCTGTGATGATTTCTTTAACAGTAATGGAGATTCAACAAAGATATTAAGTACAATAATCAAAAGTGCGACCTCCAAGGCGAAATCTAGCCCTAAAGGAGATGTTCTCAAGGAAGCTTTGCTTATTAAGCAGATTTTGGAAGAAGTTAATGGGTATGTTGATAATAAGCCAAGCTTAGTTGGGTTAGGCAATGATACCCATGCCACATTGTTAGAGGCGATTGATGCTATACTTACTTACTGCAATCAGACTGTTCATCCAGAACCGAATAGTAATATAAGTAAGCAAGTCGATAAATTGAGTCAATCTTTAAAGAAAGATTATGGCACGGTGAGCAAAAGTTTCTCTGAGCTAGTATCCCAACTGGTACAGAGTGTATCTGCTCAAAATGCTAGTACAAGAGTAGATCCTTCTAATGTTTACTTTATTGGAGAAGTCAAAATGAGTAGCAATGATGGCGACACGTATAATGTTAACCAAGCAGGTGCTGTAGGAAAATATGCACGCTCAGACTCTAATACTTTTGTTTGTTCAGCAAAGGAGAGAACCCTTGCCGAAGCAGCGAAAGAGATCCAGGATCTGTTGAAGAATTTGGAAGAGACAAATCCTGGTGCTACTGAAGATGAGAAAATTGTATATATCAATGATAAGACTACACATAGCTTTAAGAGTCGTGTGGCTGGTGCTTTGCAATCAAGCGGTGAAGCAGTAATTGATGAATTTGTTTTGGAGAACAAGTATCTTAAAGTTGCTAAAGCAGCTATTAAGGGTTGGTTACAACCAGGCAGCTAGTTGAGGCGTTGGTAGTTGCCAGTCGTATAACAATCCGTTTGCACACGACCGTTTATGGTCTTTTCGTTGAGTTTGAGAGTTTTCTGGCGGCAGGCGAAGCGGAACGTTCTATTTAGGATAAGCTATCGTCACCCCCGCGCCGCCATCGTACTTTTCCGCAGGTTCAAATCTTGCGATCCGATCGTGCCGTTTTAAATAAGCATGAACGCCTTCCTTGAGTTTCCCTGTGCCGTGACCATGGATAATCCAAATAGGTCCGTAGTTTGCCGAAATTGCCCGATCGATCACAATTTCAGCTTCCGCGACCCGAG
>JANXNM010000468.1 GCA_025354065.1 Synechococcales cyanobacterium 340R_concoct_173_sub
TTTTCGGCCTTGATCATGGGGCTAACCCGGATTCAAAATGCTGCCGAAATGGGACGATATACCGCTAAACTTCTGTTTAGTTATTTGGTGTCCAGTATCATTGCAGTCGCGGTGGGCTTAGCAACGGCGATCGTCTTGCATCCCGGTGTTGGCTTAACGGGCCTTGCCCAGACCCAGGTTGAAGTGACGGGGAAAGCTCCCGACCTGATCAACTGGCTAGTAGAACTGATTCCCACCAATCCTTTGATGGCATTGAGTACGAGTAACTTATTACAAACTATTATTTCTGGTGCATTGATCGGCCTTGGAATTCAACGATCGGGCGTGAAAGCTCAACCCTTCCTTGCATTCATTGAAAGCGTCTATGTTATCAGTGAAAAAATTCTATTTTTAATACTCTATCTTGCACCTGTAGGTGTGTTTGCCTTGATGGCGTCTGTGATTGCTGAACAAGGAGTAGGAATATTGCTTCGGCTCTTGACTTATATGATTGGGGTAGTGGCAGCGATCGGATTGATGATTGGATTTTATGGATTGATCTTGCTATTGCTCAAAGCCCAGCCGCTCAGGTTTTTCAAGAGTTTCTTTCCCAGTTTATCTCTTGCTTTTGGGACGGCGAGTTCTAATGCTGCGTTGCCTGTGTCGTTACAAAATGCTCAAGATTATGGCTTGTCCGGGACGATCGCGAGTTTTGCGATTCCTTTAGGCACTGCATTGAAGCGCGATGGCATGGCCGTGGGGCAAGCCTTTAATGCGATTTTCATTGCCCAACTCTATGATATTCCTCTGACTCCGAACCTGTTATTGGCGATCGCTCTCAGTACAATTTTAGTATCGTTCAGCACAGCAGGTGTACCGGGGGCTGGCATTGTCATGATGACAACCGTTTTTACAGCGGCGGGCTTGCCCTTAGAAGGAGTGGCAATTTTGGCGGGGGTCGATCGGTTAATGGATAGCTTCCATACGGTTTTGAATGTTATCGGTAATGTGGCTAATGCGGTAGTACTGGAACGGTGGGAATCAGACCATCAAGTTCCTAATCTTGATATTGCCTCCTCCGGATCGGATGTACAGGGTTGAGATGAGAAGTTTGGTATCAACAAAGGTGTGTGAAATAAACTCTCATTTTTTATCTCAATTAAAAATGCGTAGATCTGAAAAGAGATCTACGCATTTGCTTTTCATTGGATGCAATCGTTCTAGTAACAATCGTCTCTAATCAATCTACTCATTAAGTTCTAGTCAATACTGATAGAGGTTGGACGGCCTGAATCCCCACTTGGAATAATGGGAGCACCGGCTTGACGGAAATCGCTATATAGCTTGTCGCGCCAGTTCCAGAACGTCTCATAGAGTTCATTGTCCGCAATTCCTGGAACGCCTTGACCTTTAACGGCTTCCGGTATGCTGAGGTAGGTGCCAGTGGGGAACTTAATGTACATGCTGAGCGCGGCCACTGTGAAATCAGCGAGCGTTGGCGTATCTCCCACTAAGTAAGGTTGCTCTGACAAAATAGAACAAAGCCACGACAGATTTTGACGAATATTATCCTTGATTTTATCCGTAGACAGACCCACGGGCGCACCTAATCCACCCAGGAAATCAAACGAGGGTATGGCGCTGACTAAGTTTTTTAATAGGTCAGGGGTTGCCGTGGGAAG
>JANXNM010000478.1 GCA_025354065.1 Synechococcales cyanobacterium 340R_concoct_173_sub
ACGCCTCCTGTGGTTGCACGTCTATTGGTTGATACTGGATCGAGTTATACGGTTTTATCAACTCAAATCCTCGTCCGTTCAGGCTGTGAGATTCCACGATCGCCTCGGTTGATTTCGATTACGGCAGCAAGTGGTGTGGTGCAAGTGCCTCGCCTGAAAGTTCCGCTGTTTAATGCTTTGGGACGATCGCAGGTTGATTATGATGTGGTAGCGTTGGATTTGCCTCGAAGTGCGGGTGTGGATGGTTTGTTGGGCATTGATCTTTTGATATTGTGTGATGCGACGATCGAGGTCAGGCGATCGCAGATTGTAATGGGTGCATAACGCGATCGTCCTTCAATCATCGATGCTCTCAAGGTGGGCGGTGGGGTCCGATCGTCTTTCCGTGAGTTAGCACTGTAGGCTAGGCGATGCTTGTTTGGGAGGGTTTGCGATCGATCGTGCTTCTGAGGTGGATAGGATGGAGTTTGGCTGTGAGATCGCCCTTTCTCGTTGGGTTAGGGGATGGTTCCGAAGAATGAGCAGATCTCTCATGAGAATTTATAATTTAATAAGATATGTTGTATGGTCTCTATAAAATCAGGATAGATTATCAGAGATGAGGGGAACTATAAAAACATTGAAACTATTTCTGGAAACTATTTAAAATGGAAGTTTTTGAAGGCAAATCAGACGGTGTTCAAGCACGCGGTATATGGAGTAACTCATCAGCACGCGGTGTACGGAGTAAACCGTTCATTATTTTAGAGGGATCGGGCGCAGTTGGCGACGACAACCTAGAGGCTTCTTTTGACCGGGCTGGGCGAAAAGAACTAAGGCAAGAGTTAATTTCAAACGGAACGCTTACTAAAGATGGCGATCGTTATCGCTTTCAAAAAGACCATACTTTCAACTCTCCTTCACAAGCGGCAAGTATAGTTTGGGGTAGCAATCGCAATGGAAAGGAAAAGTTTGGGATTAACGAAGTGTCGCCACTATCTCCCGTACGAACTTCTCCAATTGATGAAGCACCGCAACCATCTCCTGTTCCAACTTTTTTTCCGATTGACGATGAGCGCGCAGTGGAAGGCTACAAGAAGGATCAGCAACTGTATGTGACAACACGAAATACTGATCTTGCCAAACGACGGAAACAGCATGACGGTTATACATGCCAAGCTTGTGGGTTTAAGTTGGAAGTCTCTGGACACTTTGTGATCGAGTGCCACCATACCAATCCCATTTCTTGGGGTGTTCGTGAGACAAGTCTGGATGATCTCGTCTCACTTTGTCCGACATGTCATCGCATCGCCCATACGCGCGAACCAATCTATACAGTTGCAGAGATTAACAGCATCCGCCAGGGTTAGACCTTAGTTGTAATAGGAGTTCAGAATACTCTGATTTTCATTGAACTCAACTATGTAAGCCCAACCGATCGCCCAACCCTCAGAATCCCCAGCATTATTGAGTCTTCGTGAAAAGTGACGATCGATCTTTGGGTGCGATCGAAGTACTTAACCCATAGGTTGAATACTCAGCTTAAACCCTAAAGCTTTTGCAACTTTTGCCACAGTATCAAAGGTCGGATTGCCACCAGGAGA
>JANXNM010000496.1 GCA_025354065.1 Synechococcales cyanobacterium 340R_concoct_173_sub
GAAGACCCAGAGTTTGAAACGTTCTACACGAAGAACATTCTTCTGAACGAAGGCATCCGCGCATGGATGGCGACTCAAGATCAACCCCACGAGAAGTTTATTTTCCCAGAGGAGGTTCTGCCACGTGGTAACGCTCTCTAAACCAGATTTTCGGATTTTAGAAAGTATTTAAAGAAGCAGGCGTAGCTCTATGAGGTTATGCCTGCTTTTTAGTTAAGGTCTGTACTTGGTTAGCGTACTTAGCCTTACAAATAATTTATTTTTGCGTTGCTTGTAATAACTGCTACCACAACCCAAAAAACTATGTTAGTTTGAGTACTAGAGGACCAGTTCCTTATGCCTTACAGCTTCAAGCCTAGTGCTTGGATGTTGTTTGTGATTAAAAGTCGTTTAGCAAATCGCGGAGGTGCTTATGCAAGATAGTCATAAATTCTTGGGTCTTCAGTTTGGTGTTGTCCGGCTGTGTGCCGGGGCTGTTCTTTAAGCTAGCCCTTTGAGTCTCTATTTGGTAGCTTGGCCTAGTTTGGAGTTCCTCCCGGCAGTCAAGGTTCCATCTGAGGATCCGCTAGACCGCTCTCGATCGTTATTCTTCTGATGGAAGACGCGATCGGGAGCGGATAGTTTTTTAGGGGCACTTTTTGTCGAAAATTTTACATAGTGTGTCTTTCCTGTGAAAACGATATGACACTCCTAGATATTAATGATGCTACTTAGTTCGAGTGAACCCCCTGTAAGGCCCGAAAAAACTGTGTAGTAGGTGATTTAGGTCGTTAACGATCGAACACAGCGGAAAAATATTTTAAAATAGTGTCACAGTCACTCGATTAAGTTCGAGGTTGGGGCGCTTAACATAGCTGCATACGGAGTTTAAGTTATGAATTAGATGGTATCAGTTGATTCGATCGGTACTTCTACTGCTAGACTGTGATTTGGTATACATTTCAATTGTTTTTTGCAGCGCATCATTTGTTTGGTTCGTTGCAGACGTGAGGAGAATTTAAGGCATCATGATGAATATTCGTTTTACTTCTTTGCTGGTCAGTCCTGCCATTCTAGGTGCGATCGTTTTAGGCACCACTTCGGCGAAGGCTGAAATGACTTCTGTTGATACTTTGACTCAAGTCAGTCAGTACAACCAAGAAGGCAAGTCCGCGCAATCTGCTGTGACCTCCGTGTCTCAGTTGTCTGATGTCAAGCCCACTGACTGGGCATTCCAAGCACTTCAATCCTTGGTTGAGCGCTACGGCTGTATCGCTGGCTATCCTGACAAGACCTACCGTGGAAACCGTGCGATGACTCGTTATGAGTTCGCAGCTGGTCTAAACGCATGTATGGATCGTGTTAACGATTTGATCGCTGCTTCTACAAGCGACATGGTGAAGAAGGGAGACCTTGATACCCTTCGTAAGCTGCAAGAGCAGTTCGCTGCTGAACTTGCAACCCTTCGTGGTCGGGTTGACTCATTAGAAACGAAGACTGCACTTCTTGAGAAGCAACAGTTCTCTACAACAACGAAGCTTGCAGGCGAAGTTATTTTCGCAGTGACTCAAGAGTTCAACCGCAACCAACCTACTGGTAAGAATCAGGTTGCATTGCAAGATCGGGTTCGTTTGACCCTTAACACCAGCTTCACTGGTAAAGACTTGTTGGTCACACGTCTAGCCGCTGGTAATGCTAAACGTTTCGACAACAGCGCTCTTAATGAGGGCTTACAGGCTAGCCAATTCGGTGCTGTTGGCGGCAATAATAGTATTTCCGTTGATTGGTTGGCTTACTATGCCAGCCTGAGTGACAAGCTTAAAGTCTATGTTCCTGCCACTGGTGGTTTGCACTACGACTACGCTCCTACCATGAGTCCTGCCTTGGATTCTGGCGATAGCGGAAGTACCTCACTGTCTGTATTTGGTCAGCGCAATCCAATCTATGCTATGGGTGGTGGTGCTGGTCTTGGTGTGAACTACAACTTGGGTGGTGGTTTGCAGTTGAGCGGTGGTTACTTGGCTGGTACTGCCAACAATCCGACTGCTGGCAATGGTTTATTCAATGGTGACAGTAGCTTCTTGGGTCAAGTTAGCTATGCTCCGGCTAAATCTCCATTCCAGATTGGTGCGACCTACATCAATTCCTACCGTACAGGAGGAGCCATTTTTGATGGTGGTACTGCTGTTGGTGGTGGTGGTCTCAATGGGTCGTATATTGGCTCGGCAAATGCGAACGGTGCTAATCTATTGCCTCGTGTGAAGGCTGATGGCTATGGTGTTTCAGCTGCTTTCTCGCTTAGCCCTCAACTCGTTTTGAACGCGTTTGGTACTTATGCAAGACTGAATGACTTCAGTAACCAAAACGATGTCTGGTCCTATGGCGTTGGGGTTGCATTGCCTGACTTTGGTAAGAAAGGCAATCTCCTGGGTTTTGTTGCTGGTACGGAACCTTATGTTTCAGGTTCGACTGTGGCTGGCACTTCTACGACTATTCCTTATCACTTTGAAGGGTTCTATAAGTACCAAGTTAACGATCGGATTTCCGTTACTCCTGGCGTTATCTGGATTACTAATCCTGGCCAACAGGGTGGT
>JANXNM010000504.1 GCA_025354065.1 Synechococcales cyanobacterium 340R_concoct_173_sub
GAAGCATACAAATCACTAGGCTTAAGGAGCATTTAAATGAATATGCCGATTAATACCGCACCCGCGCATTGCTTTGCTGTGGGGAAGTTTATCGAATTTGAAGATGATAATGGGGATTTCTACGATGGCAAAATTACGCAACTCATAGGCGAGATGGCCTCGATCGAATACCTCTATTTTGGTGAGAAAAAATCAGCGACTAGGGGAATTTACGAAATCCAGCTAACCGATCAAATAGGAGCAAATTGGTGGACTACGATTTTAGATCCACTTTCTGAAGAAGTGCTAGGGGATAGAGAGCCAGATCCATTAAAGATAGATGCAATCGGGCGAGGCAAGAAAGGATTTGGGCATGGCTCGATCGATTGGAAGCCAGTACGCCGGAAGCGGAAAAATGGGCGCATCTGGGAGACTAAACAGCCCTGGTATCAGTGGGAGGACAGTAAGGGTAAGCATTGCCGTTATCTTCGCAAGGGTAAAGATTTGATGGTACAGCGCCTCATTGATGAAGGGGCCACGGTCGAGACGATCCTGGAAGCGATCGGAAAAGATAGCGATAGTAGGAAAAAAACGAGGTGATGTTATGCCGATGGATTTGAGCCGCTACCCAAAAAACTGGAAGGCGATCGCGCACCAGATTAAAAAATCAGTGAATTGGAATTGCGAGGAATGCAATAGGCCATGCAGACAACCAGGTGAAAAAGATGGCGATTTATGTGAACGGATGAACGGTTCTAAATGGTCTGTGGAACTTTATGAAAAAGTTGATAATGATGAATTCGTTATACCTATCCCAAAATTTGGCCGATTTACTCTCACCGTCGCCCACCTTGACCACGTGCCAGAAAACTGCGATCGGGCGAATCTAAAAGCACTTTGCACAGTCTGTCATTGCCGGCTAGATCTTAAAGCCATGCCACTAAAGCGCCGCCTCAAATTAGAGAGAGAAGGCCAATTAAATCTATTCAGCACCCCACACAAATCATGAAAATATCTGATTTTTTGAGCCGAAACGAGTTAGCGATCAATGGACTTGATGACCTGGACGAAATTGACCAAGGGAATTTATACATTGCAATCAAGAACAGCGCAGGGCAAAAGATTTTCATCATCAAGCGTCACCGCTTCTTTGGGCATGGCGGGATTATGCTGCAACAAGATTATGAGGGGTACCTGAATTATTTATTGCGGTACTACGGCCCAGAAGATGAAAGGCGCGAGTTATTGGAGAAAGAAGTTAAAGCGGTGACAACGACCATTCATCAATGCGTTGTCGATCGTGCTTTGCGAAATATTGCGGCTGCTCGTCAATAATAATAAGTATGTGGGTACTAAAGATACAGGTGTAGAGGTTTGTCTATGTTTTCAATGTACGAAATCACGAAA
>JANXNM010000509.1 GCA_025354065.1 Synechococcales cyanobacterium 340R_concoct_173_sub
TATTCAGAATGCTCTCTTCTAGGTATCGAAACAGGAGAAGGAAATTTGGATTAAGGTTAAATTTAATTGCAGAGATTTACAATTATGAGCTTAGTTTATCTTTAAAACAGACGATTTCATGATACTTTCGCAGGAGGTCTATTCAACTTGTGCTTGATGATATTCATCTGATTTTTATGAATAAATGAGATAATAGGTCGTGATTAGACGGCTTATCACTTTGTTTATCCATGCTCCACTCAGTCAGACTATTTTTATCAATTATAGATTATTATAGCGCTTGTCAGCTTAATGAAATACAGTAAATATACCGCTTTCAATGCCAATTTATATGATGATATGAAGACATATTCTTACGTCAGAAACTTGTGGATGCTCACGCAGTCGGTGATATTTCACAACGCAAGCTCGTAAAAGCTTTAGCGGGGTAATTCATGGTGACAACTTCATCTGTTCATTGTCATATAAGGGCGATCGAATTAAAAACTCAGAAAAGATTCAACATTATCAATTCGATCGCTTGACCCCAGAAATTACTTCATCAAACTTACCAACGCCTCCAATAGCAAATCATTTTGTTCCGGCGTTCCCACACTAATCCGCAATTTATCTTCAAGCCCGATTTGCTTAAAATATCTCACTAAAATTCCTCGATCTTTCAAGCCCAAATACAGCTCCTCCGCATCTTGTGGAGCCGTCGCTAAAATGAAATTGCCGTGGGATTCCATTGGAATAAACCCTAGATTCTTAAGGTCAATTGCTAATTTCGATCGGGATGCTTTTACCTTTTCTGCACATTCATTCTTATAGGCCTGATCTCGCATCGAAGCCGTTCCAACTGCGATCGCTACTGCATCAATATTGTAACTATCTTTGACTTTAAACAAACCTGCCAAAAGTTTCGGATTCGCGACTCCAAACCCTAGCCGTAATCCCGCTAAAGAATAGCCCTTCGACATTGTACGCAATACAATTACATTATCAAATTCCTTCACCAAATCGAGCGCCGTATAATCTGCAAAATCAGCATAGGCTTCATCGATCGCCAGCACCCCCGAGACTTTTTTTGCCAATTCACGTAATTCATTCAAAGGTACACAGTGACCCGATGGACTATTGGGCGATGCAATAAATGTCACAGATCCATTTGCGGCGACCAGATCATCGATCGGTAATTTAAAATTTGCGTCATAAGGTACTTCCACAATTTCAGCAGGCTGCATTTCAGAGAGAGTTCGATACAGCACATAGGTTGGCATGGGATAGACCACTTTGCGCGTTTGCCCTTCTGCACAGGACCGAATCAATATATTCAATACATCATCACTACCATTTCCGACAATTACCCAGTCTGGTGGCACATTCAGCGCCTTACTCACTGCACTGCAAAAATCCCGCGCAAATGGATCAGGGTATCGCCGGAGAGATTCCCCTGACACCGATCGCAATGCTTCCATGGCCTGCGGAGATGGCGGATAGGGATTTTCATTGGTGTTGAGTTTGGTGATGGGCGTTCCAGGTTTGGGTTGTTCACCAGGAACATAACCTTTCATCGCGTCAACAGCAGGGCGGAAGTAACTCATAGGATTTGAAAAGATGGTTTTGGATGACTATTCTACCTCAAAATTTTTTATCCTGGATAGACACTAGGGCTAGTGAGCGAAACGGCATTGCTTGTGGGAGTCACTTCTTCAATTGGTGCGGGGGCGGCCATTTCATTAGGCAGAAAGATCCGCGCACTGGTCGCAATCAATGCCAATCCAAAAATCAAAACAACAATCAATGGCGCGATATATTGACGGAAAAATGCCATGGTAAATTCACTAAATAGAGTTTCGATCGTCTATAGACTCAACTTATTATCCTATGGTTACGCAACTTCGGGTAGTACCATTGGACTTCGATGGAGTTTGACAAGTGCGATCGTAAAGTTGCGGCTAAGATGTTTCGGGGTTATGTGAGGGGATGATGAGGGAAATAAGGCCGGAGGACATAGCTGAAATAATGTAAAGGAAATACTGAGTCTAAGATTTGGCCATTCCTGGTCAATATTCTTGGCCAATATACACAGAATCGATCGCTAGCAGAAATTCTTATAAGTAAACTTCTGTTTTGTTTCTAGGAACCTGGGATAAGCTGAAAAGGCAGCATAGAGCTTAAGTTTGGTCATTCTATTTGGGGTTTGGAGATGACGCTTGAAGAAAGGGTCAGTTGGCAACGTATCGCCTACATTGTCGAGAGTTATGATTTGGTGGGGACGGACGGGGAGACCTTTGATGCTTACCTTGCGGAGATGATCAGTAGTCACGCGATGCCCATTATTGAGCTGGCGTTTGCTGAGACTATCTTGGATGTGTGGACGATTGTTCCGTTGCCACGCGGGGTTTTGTTTTTAGAACATGCGAATAATATTTTGCAAGATTGGAGTGAAAAGGGCCTCTCTAGTCGGTTGACTCCTGAGGATTTTAAACAGATTACGGGATTGGATCCGGCCCCTATTATTCAGGCGCTCCGATCGCCCACGCCTCAAGCGCCTGTTTCATAATCGATATTTTAAATATTTGGTTGCCTCCCGATCGTGATGAATTTATTTCTTCAGAATTGGGGCAGTTTTTTGTCTGTAAGCGTGGTGTTGAGACCTGTTCGAGTTGCGACGGCTGATCCCCAGGTGGGAATATTTTCATTTTTCAATAATTTAATTGCTGTACGAAGGGTTGCGCCTGTGGTGAAAATGTCGTCTACAAGCAGGATTGGTTGATTGGTCTTAAAATTTGGTGCAAGGGAAAAAGCAGATTCTAGATTTTTGGCACGATCGTTAAGACTGAGTTCAAATTGTGGCTGGGTTTCGCGGATTCGGATGAGGGCATTGGGTTGATGACGATAGCCGATTTGACGGGCAAAGCTACGGGAGATTAGTTCGGCTTGGTTGTAGCCGCGTTGTTTTTCCTTAATTTTATGCATGGGAATGGGGACGACAAGCAGCCGAGGAAATTTTTGATGGAGCTTGGCGTTGATCCAGGATTTGGCCATTTCTTTGCCTAACCAAGTACCGATCGCGGGCTGTTTTTTGTATTTGAGCTGTCGGATGATTTGACGCAGACTGGTGTCGTAGGTTGCCCAGGCAAATAGCGGCAGTGGATGGTGTATTGAGGGCGGTTCTATTAGGGGCGATCGGATTCCGGTATGAAGTTGGGCTTGGCAAAATTGACAAAAGAATTCTGAGCTAGCTCGCTGACAGCTCTGGCAAGATGATTGGAGAAAAAGTTGTGAGATATGAGATAAAAAGGATTGCATACCAAGGCCGCGATCGCTAGAGAAAGTTAACTTGTAAATTTAATGTGAGTATGCCCATTCTTTTGGGTTTTTCAATAGGGATTAAAAGGTTAGGGTTTTGGGTGGGGGTTCGGTGCTTTTTCCGTTACTTGAGGTGTGTCCGTCAATGTTCGATCGAGGCGTGGGCGATCGGGGTTAAAGGTGGAGCGTGATACGGTAATGCAGGCTGCTCAACTATCGATCGGATTGAGGAGTACCGATCGATTTCAGACCCGATGGCCTGTGATTCGGTCATAATAAACAGTGATATTATTTCCTAAGCTGCGATTTTTATGAAACAACGCGCCCTCTTTTTAGTAAACCATCAGGCTCGACGAGGCGCACAAAATATTGATCTTGCGGCCCAAAAGTTACGCCAATCGGGATTTGAGTTGGTGGAGGTGCGGACGGAAAATCCATCGCAATTGTCAGAGGTAATCCGTGCCCATGAACGATCGGTGGATTTGGTGATTGTGGGTGGTGGTGATGGGACGTTGAATGCGGCGATCGGGGGATTAGTGGATACGCAGCTTCCCTTGGGGATTTTGCCGTTGGGGACGGCGAACGATCTGGCTCGGACGTTGGGGATTCCGACAAATATTGATTTAGCTTGTGCGACGATTGCTGCAAGGCAAATGAAGCGAATTGATTTAGGTTGGGTGAATGGTCATTACTTTTTTAATGTGGCGAGTTTTGGATTGAGTGTGGCGATTACTAATCGGTTGACGAAGCAGACCAAACGGCGCTGGGGGGTGATGGCTTATGGTGTGGCGGCGATTCAGGCGCTGTGGCAAAGTCGGCCTTTTAAAGTAACGATTCGATCGGGCGATCGCGTTGAGCGGGTTAGAACCATTCAAGTGACAGTAGGAAATGGTGTCTATTATGGCGGTGGTTTGGCGGTGGCGGATGATGCTTCTATTGCGGACGAACGGTTAGATCTATATAGTTTGGAAATCGATCATTTTTGGCGTTGGATAAATTTATTGCCTGCGATGTACCGAGGTCGTCATCATCTTTATCCTTATGTTCATGCACAACAGGGACAAGAGTTTTTTATTGATTGCAACCGATCGTTGTCTATTAATACGGATGGTGAAATTAACACGCAGACTCCGGCCCATTTTAAGGTGATTCCAAAGGCAATTTCGGTATTGGTGCCAGAGTGATTGAATCTTGGGAATTGAATAAGTGATTGTTTAATTCTTTCGCTTTTTCTTTTCTACTCCTTCTTTACCTTTGGTTTTCTTTTGATTTGATGGAATTCCGATCGTCCCAAACTTAGGCGACCAAAAACCTTCTTGAGTTTCAAAGTAGGCAACATCCTTACATTTTTCTCGACGATGATCCAAGATTGAACATCGTAGCATCACTTTTTCTTTGCCTTCTTTCACGTAACTATATCGTTCTAAAAGCGCGCCACAGACCGGACAAGGATGGTCTGTAAAGTTTTGCGGATCGATCGGGCGACTGGCGTAAGGTAATTCGTATTTCTTTGCCGTTGGATTCCAAAACATTACGCAATCACAATCTGTTATCATACATTTGAGAAAATGCTTCGCTTTGATTTTGGTGGATTTTGAGGGAATTTTACTCATTTTTTGCTGACATTTTGGACAGTTGAATCGTGATAATTCATGAGTTTGTCCTGAAGTTTGATTGGATGAGAAATTACGCTTTGTTGTATTTGTTGTAATAACTGTCGTGCCAATTTGTTTAATAGCAGAGGCGATCGCGGGTTCAAAATAGTCTCGATGCCAATGGGTTAAGTATTGCTCCCAATTTTGATTTCCATCAGCAATCCGATCGAGATCTGCTTCCATTTTTGCCGTGAATTCAGGCTGAATTAAATCGGGTAATAATTTCTCTAATGCCGAGTCCAAATCTAATCCTAATGCTGTGGGCCGTAGTTTGTCTTTAAGCGACATTACATATTCCCGTTCCCGCAATGTTTTCACGGTTGGCGCGTAGGTACTGGGGCGACCAATGCCTTTGCGTTCCATTAATTGCACTAATTTAGGTTCACTGTAGCGCGGTGGTGGCTGAGTTTGTTTAGCATCGGCTTGGGCTGTTTTCAGGGTTAAGGCAAGGCCACGTTGCAATAGTGGTAATTGATTATCTGCACTTAGGTTATTCCAATATTTTGTATAGCCAGGAAATGTCACAACTTGGCCCCGTGCTTCCCAATGGGTTTCTCCGGCGCGGGTCATGATGCGGGTTTTCTGGAGTTCAACGGGAGCGCACAGAGAAGCTATTGTCCGATTCCAAATCAATGTGTATAACTTCGCATCATCACCATTCACATTCAAATCATTAGGCGATCGATTAATGTCGGTTGGGCGAATGGCTTCATGGGCATCTTGGGAATTGGCTCGCGATCGGTGTGTTGTTGATTTGGTTGGTAAATTTTCAGGATCATGTTGTCGAAGGTATTCGCGAACGGTTTCACAAAATGATTCGGCTAGTGTGACTGAATCCGTTCGCATATAGGTAATATGTCCCGCTTCGTAGAGGGATTGGGCGACTTTCATTGTTTTGTCAGGGCTGAACTTGAACCGTTGTCCTGCGGTCTGTTGCAATGTCGAGGTCATTAGGGGCGGGGGCGGCGATTGTTGGGTCTTTTTGCCTTCGACGGAGAAGACTTCGTGGGGCTGGGCTAGGGCAATGGCGACAATTCGATCGGCCTCAATTTGGCTGGTTACTTTGTCAGATTCGGGTGCTTTTGGGTCGTCGGGTGCGTCTTCGTGTTCTTTGGTCTGAACGGCTTTTGGTTTGCCTGCCGATCGATAGAATGCTTTGAATCCTTCTTGATATTCAACCCAAATACTCCAATAGTTTTGGGGTTTAAATACTAATATTTCTCGTTCTCTTAAACATAATAAATGTAATGTCGCACTTTGAACCCGACCCATGGACTTCGCGCCGTTGTTGAGTTTCCAGACAACGTGTTTGCTTCCTTTGTAGCCAACTAGTTTATCTAAACAATCTCGGGCACGTCCGGCGGCAATTAATGATTGATCTAATTTACGGGGATGGGCGATCGCGGCTTGAACGGATTCGGTGGTAATTTCACGGTAAGTTACACGATGGGGATTTTTTAATTTTAAGGCTTGTTGTAAATGCCAACCGATCGTCTCGCCTTCTCGGTCGGGATCTGTTGCGATATAAACTTGATCTGCTTGTTTAACCGCTTGACGAAGTTCAGCTAATACAGCCTGTCCCCGCGTTCCTCTTGGTTCATATCGACAATCAATCCGATCGTCATTTAGATCAAATCCTAAGGAGTCTTCGCCATCATTTGCTAATTCACGCACATGTCCCATACTCGCCTTGATCACCCAACCCTTCCCCAAAATTTGAGCTAATTTTCTGAGCTTGCCGGGGGATTCAATTAAGAGTAGCTTGGACATTTTGGAAACCGTAAAATGGTTATTTCTTATAGTACATTTATTCTAGAGGAGTGACATAATTTTTTGGAATAAGTTCTGTTTAAATATAAATTTCTGGTCCAAGAGTCTTCTACAATATTGAGGAAATTCATACGAATCAATTTATCTATTGTGCGAATGCCGATCGCGATTCCTCTCACTTTTTTCCTCCTACTTGCCGTCCTCTTCGGCGTTTTTCTGTGGCAAAATCTAGAGCCTACGGTGGCCCTGGTTTTCCTTGGCGTTGTGTTGCCGAAACTTCCTCTGGCGCTTTGGATATTGCTGGCGTTGGGGATTGGGGTGGGTTTGAGCCTGACTTTTTTGGTGTTGCTCTCGGTTGTCCGTGGAGGTCGTAAAGAACCTGGGATTGCTGGAGCGGTCTCGGAGGCTTGGGAGGATGAAGCTTTAGGTAAAAAACAATCGGCAACCGATCGGACCGCTAGCGGGGAGGCATGGAATGATGATGAGTGGAGTGGAAAACCTCAGTCGGTTAAAGCGCCAGATATTGATGCTGAATTTCGGGTGATTACGCCGCCCATGCGATCGCTTGATGATATTGATTAACTTGATAACACGGATTGCTTTGTTCTAATTTGCTAACTTATCTCAAATTTCTTCTAAACTTTTTATGTCTCTTCCTAATCTCCAAGGCGTTAATGTATATCTGATCGGGATGATGGGATCGGGTAAAAGTACAATAGGTGCAATTTTAGCCGATCGATTAAGCCATCAATTTTTTGATACCGATGTGCTGATTGAACAAATTAGCGGTCGATCGGTGACTGAATTGTTTGAACAATCGGGGGAGAGTACTTTTCGTCAACTCGAAACACAAGTCTTACGTGAATTGTCGGGATACCTCCGAAAATTGATTGCAACGGGGGGGGGTATTGTCGTCACTCCAGAAAATTGGGGGCATTTGCGATCGGGAATTATTATTTGGTTAGATGTGCCTGTTGCATTATTGTGTGCGCGGTTAGCAAATGATACGACTCGACCTCTTTTAACGGGTGATTTAAATTCTAAACTGAATACTCTTTTTTCCGATCGATCGCCTTTGTATTCCCAAGCTGATTTGCATATTAAAATCGCAGGTCATGAAACACCTGAAGAAATTTGCGATCGGATCTTGGTTGATCTGAATGCGGCTTTAATTGCAAAAGCGGAGGAAAACGCTACTATTCTCCAGCTCAATCAAGCTCAGCCGTTTCGTGCCCAATAAAAAATTATCATTCAAATCTATCCATCCGATCGCACAACCTAGTAGTCTAGATCACACACAAAACCGCTGCCTTTACTATTATGACCACTGACCTCAATAACTGCCTGTCCGATGCCTCTGTACGTGTCAAAATTTTAAGTGAAGCTCTGCCCTACATTCAGGAGTTTTCAGGCCGAACTATTGTGGTTAAGTATGGTGGAGCGGCAATGAAAGACAGCACGCTTAAGGATCAAGTGATTCGAGATATTGTATTTATGGCATCGGTAGGCATTCGTCCTATTGTTGTTCATGGTGGCGGTCCAGAAATCAATGTGTGGCTGACAAAATTAAATATTGAACCTCAATTCAAAAATGGATTGAGGGTGACTGATGGCCCGACGATGGACATTGTGGAGATGGTTTTGGTAGGGCGATTAAATAAAGAAATTGTTGAATTGATTAATCGAGCAGGTGGTTCGGCGGTGGGGCTGTGTGGTAAGGATGCAAATTTGATTACGGCCCGAGCTTCAGACCAAGAAGAGATGGGATTTGTGGGAGATGTGGCATTAATGAATCCGCGAATTCTAGATACTCTTAGTGCGGCGGGCCATATTCCAGTGGTTTCGAGTGTGGCAGCGGATGAAACGGGTCAATCTTATAATATTAATGCCGACACTGTGGCGGGAGAATTAGCGGCGGCGATGGGGGCGGAGAAGTTGATTCTATTGACCGATACGCCCGGTGTGATGGTGGATCCTAAATTGCCAGATAGTTTGATTCCACGATTGTCGATTAGTGAAGCGCGGGCCTTAATTGATGATGGTACAGTAAATGGCGGCATGATTCCTAAATTGACTTGCTGCGTCCGATCGATCGCTCAAGGGGTCAAGGCGGCTCACATTATTGACGGACGCGTGCATCATTCATTGCTCTTGGAAATTTTTACTGATGCGGGGATTGGGACAATGGTGACTTCGTAAGCGATC
>JANXNM010000526.1 GCA_025354065.1 Synechococcales cyanobacterium 340R_concoct_173_sub
CGCTAAATTATCTTTATCTGTACTTCCACCATGCTTTTCAGCAATCACATGATCCACCTCATGGGAAACCAACACCGCAACCTCAGGCAATCCACAATACTCACAACAACCATTCGCTCGGTCATAAATTAGCCTTCGCAGCGCTGCCGCAACATAGCCCTTACTCATTTCGCCTTCAATTTCAATAACGCCGTTGCCTTCGCAATTTGAACAAGATGCTCAACATATTCATAATGTTGCCATGACCGTTCTTCCTGTTCATTTAAACCGATCGATCGGCTTTTCTCCAGAAGGTCCGAAATCTGATGACTCAATGCCTGAGAAGGTCGCAAAGCTAACGTCTCCTCTGCTGTAGGTAAACATGCCAGAAACTCTAGAACCTCAGACAAGCCACCAAACTCATTCGGTATCTCTGAATTCCACTCTCGTAAACCCAGTTCCAAAATTTGTGGCAACTGCGATCGCAGCGGATTTAAGCGAAGTGCCAAATCTTCAGGAATATCAACCGTAATTTGTTGCATCGGCTAAACCTACTCAATACACTCTTCAATTTTAACAGACTCTTAAACATAGAATTATTGATCTCTATCCTGGATCTGAGCATGGCAAGACGTTAACTTTGACATCGGGAATAGCCCAAGTCCAACCTCAAAAATTATTCAAATTCTTAGAAATAACTTTGATACGATCGTTCAATTTGAAAACAGTGATTTAGAAAGTATTCTCGTAATTGTATGACTTTGAGAGGCGATCGGTATGAATAGTATAGAAAACCCCTAGACTAACACTGTAGTTAATCTAAGGGAAAAGATGATTTAGATTGTTAGATCTGCCATTTAAAAATAGTCTTGCAATGCTCGCACTGTTAATGGTTTGGTTTGCATAGATTCGATCGCAGCAGCCGTTGCTTTTGCCCCCGCGATCGTAGTGACGATCGGAATCTTATAGGTCAATGCCGCCCGCCGAATACTCCGACCATCAGACTGAGCTTCCTCGCCAGATGGAGTA
>JANXNM010000532.1 GCA_025354065.1 Synechococcales cyanobacterium 340R_concoct_173_sub
AGCAACAGCATAAGCAGCACAGGACCGCTGGAGAGATAACTTTTCATAACAAGCCTCTAAATCCAAGAAAACAATACAGACTAAACCCGATCGTCAAGATGACTAGCGAGGTGAAACCGTGATTTCGCCGTCTTTCGCCAACAGCTTGCCGGAGGTAAATTCACCAAAAGCCGCTAGAGGCCAAGTGAACCCGCTGAGCATACATTTGATCGCCAAAGGAACATCAATAGTGATTTCCTTCGCCTCAGGGTTAGACCCTTTCTGAATCGCTTGTAGATAAACACGACCGACCCAACCAATCCAGCCCGTAATGTATAAAAACATGAGGCCGGGGATGATGAACTGGCCAGCAAAAGCTGGGTTATCCACAATCAAATGGGGCAATCCTTCTGGACCACAAAGCAAACCTGCCTTGGAGTATTGCTCGTAGCGGCGCATGGCCGTCGGGCTTTCAGAAGCCTTCATTCGGGTAGCAAACGCCTCGGATTTACCGCAAGGCGTCAGATTATCGTAAAGCGCTTGGGCTGGAGCTGTTTCCACGAACCCAAACCACAAAAGCACTGCTAGAACGATCGCAAACAAACGTCGCATGGAATTCCTTCCCTCTACAAAAAAGGTTTGAAAAAACTGGGTATCTTGCTTAGCCCGCACGGGGTTACGCTAAAATAAATCCAGAAATTCCCACCCAAACGCTACCAGCATAATGGCGACAGTACTTGCGATCGAAACAAGTTGTGACGAAACAGCGGTGTCTATCGTTAAGAATCGTGAAGTTCTTAGCGATATTGTTGCAACTCAGATTGATATTCACCGTATTTATGGGGGAGTTGTCCCCGAAGTGGCGTCTCGTCAGCACCTTGAAGGCGTAAATGTTGCGATCGATCAAGCCCTAGAACAATCTGGCCTAACTTGGCGTGAAATTGATGCGATCGCTGCCACCTGTGCGCCGGGACTCGTGGGTGCGCTTTTGGTGGGGCTGATGGCGGCAAAAACCTTAGCCATGGTGCATCGAAAGCCGTTCCTTGGCATCCATCACTTAGAAGGCCATATCTATGCGTCCTACCTCAGCGACCCAACTCTGGAGCCGCCATTTCTTTGTCTGTTGGTGTCGGGTGGCCATACCAGCTTGATTGCGGTGAGGGAATGTGGGCGCTATGAAATCTTGGGCCAAACGCGGGATGATGCTGCGGGGGAGGCGTTTGATAAAGTGGCACGGTTGTTGAAGCTGGGTTATCCTGGTGGGCCGGAAATCGATCGGCTCTCTAGCATCGGCAATCCTAAAGCCTTCCCCTTACCCGAAGGTCGTATTTCGCTTCCGAATGGCGGATTTCATCCCTATGATGCGAGTTTTAGTGGATTGAAAACAGCAGTACTTCGCTTAACTCAGACACTTGAAGCCACAGGAGAGCCGTTACCCGTGGCCGACATTGCCGCAAGTTTTCAGTTCACGGTTGCAAAGGCATTGACTAAACGAGCGATCAAATGTGCGTTGAATGAAGGTTTGACGACGATCGCGATTGGCGGTGGTGTGGCGGCAAATAGTGGATTACGATCGCAATTGCAAGCGGCAGCGACTCCCCACGGAATCCGGGTCATTTTTCCACCTTTGAAATATTGCAC
>JANXNM010000557.1 GCA_025354065.1 Synechococcales cyanobacterium 340R_concoct_173_sub
GGTTGAGACGAGAGTTGATTGCCACTCGCTCCTGCAACTGTGCGACTGACGAGTTTCAGCGCGCTTGGATCTGTGATGGCCAGCGTTGTGTCTCGGATGAAAATGTCAGCGGCGGCATTCCCATCGTTTGTCACCAAGCTATTGACCACACTGGTAAAGACGGCGTACCGACCATCACGGCTGACCGACCCAGCACTTTGTAAGGTTGAGTTGCCCGATCCAGTGCTTGAGTTTTGGCTGATTTGGACTTTGGTCAGGAGTGTGTTTGCGGAAGTGGTAAGGTCAAACGTAAAAATGTCAGTTTTGTCATTGCTATCTCCGGCAACAAGGTCGATCGCATCATTGGCGTAAATGATGGACCTACTCACGCCTGCCACCACAGGAGGAGAGACCGATCGGCCACCGAACGTTCCCCCACTTGGAAGGGTTGCACTAGAGACGACAGTAGCTCCAGCTTTGCGAGTGACAAGCGTAAGACTATCGGCGATTCTGTCATAGGCGAAGACGTCCTCACCTTGACCATTTAAATCATTAGCAATAACGCCGTCCACTAGGTTCTTTGCAGTACTGGTGAAAGCCACCACAGAACCATCGTCATTAATGGAAATATTCCTAGAATCGCCATCACCTAATGCTCCAGCCGCGCTATTGCGACTGATTAGCCGCGTGGCTATCGTTGGGTCCGTCGCATCCAAATCATGCAAAAAGACATCTTGAACACCATTGATATCTCCCACCACAAGATTAGTCGCTCTACTGGTAAAGGCTACATAGCGACCATTTCCACTGAAGACGGCACCGCTGGAACTGCTATTGCCGTTGGTGGTTCCGGTGCCATTGAGCAATCCGGGAGTACGGCTGACTAGACGAAGTGGCGCATAGTTATTGTTGGGGTCTGTAAAATCCTTCTCGGCAATGTAAATATCTTCTAAGAAACTCGTATCATTCGTCGCCAGTCGGTCTTCGCTACTAAAAAGAACTCGAAGAATCTTTGTGGTTTCGTCATACCGAATGAGAGGTGCGACGGAGGTTGTGGCGCTATTGCTTCCCATTCCTTTACTACTGACAATCTCTAGGGTCTGTTGTGTTCCATCGTAAACATAGATGTCATTTAAACTAGGATTTGTATCTAAGCCACTGATTTGCGATCGGCTATTGAAGGCGATGAAGCGACCATTATTGCTGATGTCTAAATTACTGCCAACGCCCTTGTCTGCGATCGCGCCATTATCATCTCTATCAATTAATGTGATTTGGCCAGCTTTCCATAGGAAAATGTCTGCTGCATTATTGTCGTCAACAACAGTGCCAGTCAAGTTGGTTGCAGTACTGATAAACGCTATTGTCGAGCCATCACCACTAATCACTGCATTAACTGTGTCGCGGTTGCCTGTTCCAGTACCAACTTTGCTAATTAACTCGATCGCGCCATTGCTCCGATTCCAACGAAATAGATCATTAGCACTGCCTGTTTTTCCATCACCAGTCAGATTGTTTCCAGTGCTATTAAAGATGACAAAATTTCCATCGGCACTAATGGATGCGCTGGTGGAATCTCCATTGCTGGGTTGACCAAGTGCGGCGTTCACATGGCTAATCAGAGTGATTGTATTGCTGGTGCGATCGTAGAGGAATACATCTTTTTTCCCATTGGTATCCCCAGCAACCAAGGTACTGGCCGCACTGCTAAAGACCACAAACCTTCCATCGGCACTGACACTGCGATCGCTCAGATCTCCCCCGACTGCACTACTTGCTAACAATCCATTGCTATTCGATAGAAGCTGTACAGGACTATCAAGGCTGTAGCGGTATTGCGATCGTCCGGTCACATCAGAAATTAAAGCCGACTCAATGGTTCCAGTCGTCGCTTCTAAAATCCAGTCTCCGCCCGATCCTGTGATGTTGGTCGATGCAGCAATATCTGCTTGGCTTAATTGCCCTAATTGCCGAATGAATGCAGCCCCGGCCACTCCGCCCGCAACATCACAACCGTAGAGTAAAATATCTGCATCGGTGCTGAGAGCTTGGGACCAGGACTTGATTTGGTTAGTGTATTGGCCTAGGTTTTCCGCAGTTAGCGAGCCTTGTGCAAAGGCTAGGCCGCCTGATGTCCCGTGACTGAGAATGTGTAGACTACTGATTCCTGAATAGTTGAGTAGCGTGCGGGTGATTTGGGTGACAGCATCGTCGATCGTATTTAAATAGACAACCTTGGTCCCCGGTGCGGAATGGGCTACGATCGACGTAGCATCGATCACCCCGCTATCCACAAAGATGAGAGACGTAGGAGTTGATGATGAGGCGATTGGGCTTTGCACCTGCAATCCCTGGGATAATTCTCCTAGGGGCGAGACTTTGATCAAATCTGCCGATCGGGTTTCGAGGGAAGAGGCAGAAAAAGCCATGGAATCGATGCTCCTAAACGTCATGAAACGGGGTGGATTAACTAACGATCGATCGCTGGGCGAGTGATAATTAGTTCTTTGCTCATAAAGATGATTCAAGATAACTGCTGAACGCGGATTCAGCGAAGTTTTCTAGGAGCTTTGGCGGCTTATGCGCTGCTATCCATCTCATGAGTATTATTAGTGTGCCCAGAACGTGTAAATTTACTGCCAGTTCTCGCTCACTATTTTGACGCTTTTTTTTCAGAGTCCCTCCCCTAAAATTTGCCTGAAATGACTACTTTCCCTAACTTTCTGCCCAAAGACGTAAACTTACTTACGGATGCGATGTCTATTGAATTTGCCCAAAGTATTCAGCGGATAATGATTCCGTTGACAATAGGCAGCAGAAACTTCACGGTGGACACGGCCTTTGTTCAGGCGATTAAGGTTGAAAACAAGTCTGAACCGCCAATTTTGCTACTTCATGGCTTTGATAGTTCAATGCTGGAATTTCGTCGGCTGTTGCCCAAGCTTGCGATCGATCGATCGGTGTTTGCCATAGATCTGCTGGGGTTTGGCTTTACCGATCGCAACCGCATTGAGGTGATTACGCCGGAAATTATTAAGGCGCAAGTCTATGGATTTTGGCAGACTGTTATGGGCAGACAGCCGATGACGTTAGTTGGGGCATCTATGGGTGGTGCGGCGGCAATCGATTTCGCATTGGCCTATCCCGAACTCGTCAAGCAACTGGTGCTTTTGGATAGTGCGGGTTTTGCAAAGGCTCCGGTGCTGGCAAAATATATGGCCCCGCCGTTGAGTGATTGGGCGACAAATTTTTTACGATCGCCAAACGTGCGTCGAGGGGTGAGCCTTAGAGCTTATGCAGACCCAGCTTTTGTTACGGCGGATGCGGAGTGCTGTGCGGCCTTGCATTTGCAGATGCCGAATTGGAGTGAGGGGCTGGCGATGTTTACGCGCAGTGGTGGCTATGGTTTTTTGAGCGATCGGATCTCTGAAATTTCTACGCCGACCCGAATCCTCTGGGGTCGTCAAGATCGGATTCTCGGGACAAAAGATGCGGCGCGGTTTGAAAGGACGATTGTAAATTCGACACTATATTGGATCGACGATTGTGGCCATGTGCCTCATCTGGAAAAGCCCGAAAAAACAGCCAGGATCATTTTAAACAGTGATCCAGGTGAGTGATGGAGTCTAGATTTACTTAGTTGAAGAGTCGCTTAAAAATACAGAATTCGGTTCTTGGGCTTGGGCTTCGATGTCCACATACCAACGAATCGACTCATATGCATTCTCAATGGCGATTTGCTCTTGTCCGCCATGGGGCCGATCGGTAACGGAATGCCCGATCAATAGATATCCTCCTACAATTCCTGCCGATGATGCCGCTATCAGAATTCCAGCAATCATTAAGGAAAATTCTTTATGTGTGATAGCTTCCTGCATGAAATGCAAGGCCAGTCCAACAAGTGCAGCTATAGAAAGAAACAGTAGAACAACCATAGGGTGAAGTTATGTAACAGACTTTTATTATAACCTGCCATGCTTAAGAATATAAACTAGCAGCATTGATAATACTACCCTTCTATTCGTAGGCTTAAAATCTCTTAAAATCCTTTTGGTATAAGCGTTAGGCAGATTAATGACGTACTTTTAGACCCCGATCGCTTAAGGATTTCTTTATATGAGAGACAGTTAACTCTCCGTAATGAAGCAGTGAAGCGAGAAGTGCAGCCTCGGCCCCACCCTCTGTCAATGCGTCGTAAAGATGATCGCAGTTGCCCGCGCCGCCGGACGCAATTACAGGCACACAGACGGCATCGGAAATAGTCCGAGTTAGCGCTAAGTCATAGCCCGCCTTGGTTCCATCTGCATCCATGCTGGTGACAAGGAGTTCACCTGCGCCTCTTGAGACCATTTCTTTGGCCCAGGCGATCGCATCAATTCCTGTATTTTCCCGTCCGCCCTTGACATACACATCCCAACCGGGCTGGCCTTCATTAAGTCTGCGCTTTGCATCGATCGCGACCACAATGCATTGATCCCCGAACTGCCGAGCGGCTTGATTGATAAAGTCTGGATCTTTTACAGCGGCGGAGTTGATGCTGACTTTATCGGCCCCCGCGCGTAGCAGTTTTTTAATGATGTCAGTATTGTTGACCCCGCCGCCGACGGTGAGGGGAATGAAGACTTGTTCGGCGGTGCGATAAATTACCTCAAAAATGACATCTCGGTCTTCGTGGGTAGCGGTAATGTCGAGAAAAACAAGTTCGTCGGCTCCAGCGCAGTTGTAGATTTGCGCCATTTCCACAGGGTCGCCAGCATCACGCAGCTCAATGAAGTTTACGCCTTTGACCACTCGTCCGGCTTTGACATCCAGGCAAGGAACAATCCGTTTGGCTAGCATGGTGCGTTTGAGTAACAGTTTGGTGATTATAGCGAGTTTTGGCAATGCAAAAGGCGTCGCCTTAATAAAGACAACGCCTCAAAAAATTACAGTCCGAATTATTATCAAAATCTCCCTCATTCTCATAGTCTCCCTTCGGGGGATTTAGGGGGGATCTCCAAGGCTAGATAATCCGTAAAATAAAGGGATAGCGGAATGGCTCATTAGGATTGGCGAGAGTTTTGACGATCGCGACAATAGACCAGCTAAAATGCCATAGGAATCCAAAGGCGACGATCGGGAAGAGTATCAGACCCATTAAACCAAAGGTAATGAATGATAGAAATCCATAAATTCCTAAAATTACCGTAGCCCAGAACCAAATATTTAAATGGAAGTTAATCGATTCTTTCGCATTGGCTTTTACAATCGGGTCATCGGATAAAAATAGAATAGCGATCGGTCCTAAAATGGGAACGGCTGTTGCCCCAAACAATGTACAACCGTGGCAAATCAACGAAAGCAAACTGCGTTTTCCAATATCGTAAGTTTCTTGCATAGTTAAGTCTCCTCTGACTTCTTGGTATCTGTTTTTCTATGCCATCATCCTACAAGATTCTTCAAAATGATCTGTAGATGAGTTAACCGTACTTAATCCATCGGGATCTGTCGCAAGATTCTCATGGGACTAGACATTACCCAATGCTTACGACCCGGAAATAATACCGTCAGCCTGCTGATTGGGCTATCTTTAATTTGGTGAGTAAGAGTGATTAAACGATCGGAATTTATTAGCCAATTAAAAAGTGTGGTGTAGTACGGGAATTTCAATTATAAATGTTGTGCCTTCGCCCAGTTCGGAGTTTACTTCGATCGTTCCCCCATGTTTCTCTTCAATGATTTGCTGGGCGATTGCCAATCCCAATCCTGTCCCTTTTCCCACAGTTTTGGTTGTATAGAGATGGTCGAAAATCCGAGACCTAACTTCTTCGGGCATTCCAGGACCATTATCGGCAATGCAGATCTGAACTTGTTCTCCAACTAGGATTGTCTTAATTGTAATCCGATTGGGGTTTGACTCAATATCGGTAAAGCTTCGACCTTGATTTGATTCATCTAGAGCATCTATCGCATTCGCCAGAATGTTCATAAACACTTGATTGAGCTGACCTGGAAAACATTCCACCAGCGGAAGGTTGCCATAGTCCATCAAAACTTGAATTTCTGGGCGATACGCGTTGGCTTTGAGGCGATGACGCAGGATGAGAATAGTGCTGTCGATGCCTTCATGAAGATTGAATGCCTGTTTACGATCGGTGTCGGCGCGGGAGAAGGTGCTGAGACTGCGGCTGATGGAGACAATCCGATCGCCTCCATCTCGCATGGCTTTAACCAGTTTGGGCAAATCTTCCCGGAGGTAGGCTAAATCAACCGTTTCTAACTCGTCTTCAATTTCCGCACCGGGGTTTGGGAAATGCTTGCCGTAAAGATCAATCACGCCAAACAAATCCTTGATGGTCGCCTCCACTGCACTCACATTACCCACCACACAGCCAATAGGATTGTTGATTTCATGGGCCACGCCCGCCACTAAGTTTCCTAGAGCGGACATTTTTTCGCTTTGAATCACTTGCAGATGGGAATGCTGAAGTTCTTCTAGGGCTTGGCTCAGGGCTTGGGTTCGATCGCGAACTTGCTGTTCCAACGTCTGCGTCAGATAGCGCAGTTGAAGGTGAATACGGACACGGGCAATGGCTTCCTGCTGCTCAAAAGGTTTGACAATATAGTCCACGCCTCCGAGGGCTAGACCTTTGACTTTGCTATGGGTGTCAGACAATGCCGTCATAAAAATAATCGGAATATCCGATGTGGCTTTATCTGCTTTCACTCGTTCGCAAACTTCAAAGCCGTCAATTCCCGGCATCTGCACATCGAGGAGAATCAATTCCGGGGGATTCTGGGCAACTTTGCTGAGGGCATCTTCGCCATCCACAGCAATGCGAACCTGCCAGCCCTCGCTTTGTAGTGCCTGGGAAATCACAGCCAAATTTGTGGGATTGTCATCCACCACTAGAATAAATCCATTGTTCATGAGACGCGCTCCAAGTGCTGTTGAATTAATGCAGTGAGTTGTTTAGCTTGGAACGTTTCAGCAAGTTCTGTGAGGATTCTGGCAAACCCGGCAGATTCGGGCTGGGACTGGGCGATCGCAGTCGCTTCTTCTTGAACCTGGAAGAAATCCCCAATTTCGACGAGTTCAGCTAATCGCCTCAGGGTTTCGAGGGTTGGCGGAATTAATTCGATCGGAGTTTCGTCCACTACTTGAGTTTCCGCATAGTTCCATACGATCGCCAACTGTCCCTGAATCTGTTCAAACAACTTATCGGCCTGCACAGGTTTGGGCAAAAATACATTTCCCCCCGCTTCAATGCTTTTGTTTTCATCGAGGTCAAAGACACTTGCCGAGGAAACAATTACAGGCAGAGTTTTATGAGCCGGAATTTTCCGTAGGTTGTGCAACAGTTCAAAGCCGTCCATCACGGGCATCGCTAGGTCGGTAATCACCAGATCGAGCTGAGTCGTTTCTAGCTGAGCTGTTTCTATTTGGGCTAAACCTTGTTGACCATCCGATGCTTCAATAACGTCAAATCCCAGGGGTTCCAGCAAATTGACAATTACGGCGCGGTTTTCCCACCGATCGTCCACTACTAGAATCCGACGTTTTGTCCCGTTATATCCGACGATCGTTCCTCTATTGGTTTTGCGAGAGGCTATAGCCCATTCTACGGATTCCATAATATTTCTTTCAAAGCTAAAAACGCTGCCCACATTCAGGCTACTTTGAACGTTTAGTTTACTCCCCATGAGTTCAACAAGCTTTTGACTAATTGACAATCCAAGTCCGGTGCCTTCGGATTGCTTTTTTGTACTGCCAACTTGTTCAAAGGGAAGAAAAATACTTTTAAGCTGGTCTGGTGCAATGCCAGCGCCAGTATCTTGAATCCTAAAACAAACAGAAAACTGGCCGGGGATTGCGGTCGGTTTTGACTCCACGTAAAAGGTCACGCCGCCTTTTTCTGTGAATTTAATGGCGTTGCCTAATAGGTTGAGCAATACCTGACGCAGACGTTTTTCATCGGCTCGGACACCCACGGGTAAAGCATTGGATTGATAAATAAAATCAATGCCCTTTTGGTCGGCCCGCACACGACAAATTTCCGCGACACCTTCAAGGAATGCGGGAAAGTGGAAGTCTCCGGCCTGGAGTTCCATTTTGCGAGCTTCGATTTTGGATATATCTAGCACGTCATTAATTAAGGTCAGCAGGTGGGAACCGCACTGGTAGATAACCCCAATCCCTTTGCGGCCTTTTTCCGTCAAAGGCTCACTGCGTTGCAAAATCTGGGCATACCCTAAAATTCCATTCAAAGGCGTGCGCAATTCGTGGCTCATATTGGCAAGAAATTCACTTTTCGCATGGTTAGCATTGTCAGCCGTTTCCTTTGCTGCCTGCAATTCCATCGTGCGTTCTGAAACACG
>JANXNM010000604.1 GCA_025354065.1 Synechococcales cyanobacterium 340R_concoct_173_sub
GTAAAACGGCTCCAATTGGTCAATTAGTCAGCAAGAATGGCGATGGCGTTGTGTTAAATGTCGTGGGTAAGGCGGGTGAAACGGGTCGTTTGGCCCAAGCGGTCAATATGCCTCCAGTCGAAACGATCGCTCAAGCGACTCAAGCGACTCCTCAACCACCGACGGGAACTCCAATTGTCCCATTTATCCCAAGCCCTAGCGCACCCCGCACTGCTCCCCAAGCGCCTAATAATATCGCGCCACCGTTGATGCCGCGTGCTTCGGCTCCACCTGTGGGAGATATGGCGATTTCTCAATTGGATACGAGTCCCGCCTCGATCGACTTGGGTACCAATGAGCGGATTCCTCGGTTGGTGTTACGTGATGCGCCTGTACGTGAAGTGTTGTCACTGTTGGCTCGTGCGGCTGGCATGAACTTGGCTTATAGCGAAGGCCCGAGTAGTGGCGCTTCAGGTGGTACTCCTGTGGCTCCTGGTGCAAGTAGCTCTGGTGGTCCGACTATTTCTTTAGATATTGAGAATGAATCGGTTCAAGACGTCTTTAATTACGTTCTTCGGATTGCTTGTGTTCCTTCTGGCGGCGGCGGTGGGGCGGGTGCGCCAGCCTGTGCAAGCATGGAAGCTAACCGGGTGGGTCGGACAATCTTCGTTGGTACCAGTCTTCCTGATGACGCGCGGAACGTGATTTCTCGGACCATTCGGTTGAACCAAACCACGACGGAAGCAGCCTCTAATTTCCTGACGACTCAAGGAGCTGAAACCCAACTTCCGATTACTCAAGTCACGGTTCAGACGGTCGGTGAAGGGGCAGCAGCTCGGAGCGTTGAAACTCGGACTCCAACTATTTTGGCCTTGCGTGCAAGTGGTGGTGTGGGTCCGCTGTTGCTTCGTGGGTTGTCGGTTTCGGCAGATGCTCGGACGAATGCGATTACGTTGACAGGTAATCCTCGCAAAATTGAATTGGCAACTGGGTTCTTGACTCAGCTTGATGTGCGGAAACGTCAAGCTGCTGTGACTGTCAAAGTTATTGATATTGACTTGAATGGTGTCGATCGAGCAAACACAAGTTTAAATTTTAACTTCGATGGTGTGGGCGCTGGTATCACAGGCGGCGCTGCTGTCGCTACCTTTGGTTCTGGAGGGCAAACTAATTTCCCTAAAGGCTTTAATTGGTTAGCTATAGTTTCTGCTGCGATCGAAAACAATAATGCAAAAGTTCTGACTGACCCGACTTTGATTATTCAGGAAGGCCAAAGTTCTGGGGTTAGAGTAGTTGAGGAAGTTGTCACAAATTTTACTTCCACGACTACAACGACGGGTAATACTTCTAATACGACTGTTACCGTTGAAAAGCAAGATGCCGGACTTATTCTGAACTTAGATCTTCGTCGTATTGATGATAATGGCTTTATTTCTATGGAAATTGCGTCAAAGATCTCTGCACCAAAAAATCAACAGACTGTTGGTATTGCAGGAATTACAGGCGGAAACTTTATTACATTGCTTCAAAAGCGTGATACAAGTTCTGGCCTAGTCCGTATTCGGGATGGTCAAACTTTGATCCTTACAGGTGTGATTCAGGAAACCGATCGGGCAACTGTTACAAAGGTACCTATCTTGGGAGATTTACCCATCCTAGGTGCTCTCTTCCGTAATACAAGCCGTGATAAGCAACGTCGTGAAGTGATTGTTATGGTAACGCCTAAGATCTTGGATGATACCGATCGGTCTACTTTTGGTTATGGCTACAATCCTGGCAAAGAAGCCCAACAATTCTTACAACAAAATCGTTAAGGCTTTGGAATTGAATTGAATTTGTAAAACCGATCGTTCTTCAGTTGAGGGGCGATCGGTTTTGTATGGTAAGGGCGCAAAATCTTAGAAGTGCAACAGAGAACTTAACCGCGACAAAGAACAATCTGAGGTGCCGCCCTCATGTGGATTATCACCCCTACGATCGCCGCCCACAAACTCGAAAAATTTCATGCTGTGAGTAATGAAATCACTTGGGGTTCAGGACTCTACCTTTTACCCGAAGGCTTACAAACAGGCATCATTGTTGTTCACCAACTCCCTGCGATCGTAGAAACATTGTGGTTCCGATTAATGGGCAAAGGGAAAGTCCAACAGACTGCCATGTCCGAAATCTCTGCCCTACCACCCAATCATCCCTATCGCAACAACGCCTTAGATCTGTTGCTATCCTATAGAGTAGAGCTAGAAGCCAAACAAAACATTGAGCCAGAAGAGCAGGCATTAATTATGCAATTATCTCCCTTACTACTGGAACGAATTGCCGCTAGCGAACAACGTGGCGGACTCAAAGGCTACCACGAATTGGTTTTACGTCTTTTGAAAAAGAAAATTGGTGGTTTATCGGTTGAGGTAGAAGCGCAAGTTAGAAATTTATCTCTGCTTCAAGCAGAAACCCTAGGAGAAGCATTGTTAGATTTTACTCAGCCAAGTGATTTGTTCCAATGGCTACAAAGCAATAATCTCAAGATATTTACTGCATCTTAATAATAATCAGGCTAAATCTTGAGGCTTTGGGATTGAAGTGTCAAAACGATCGTTCTTCTTCAAAAGGCCGATGACTTGGGAATAGAACGATCGAATTTTCTCATCAAATCCGTTAAGGATATTAGCGGTAATTAGTAAACTGAAGTGCCACGGGATATTCTTCTTGCTTCATGCGGACCATTATGGCTTGCAGATCATCCTTTGATTTGGCTGAAACCCGTACCGCATCCCCTTGAATTGAACCTTGCACTTTCTTATATTCATCCCGGATTAGCTTCGTGATTTGTTTGGCAATTTCTTGGCTAATCCCTTTTTTCAACGTC
>JANXNM010000641.1 GCA_025354065.1 Synechococcales cyanobacterium 340R_concoct_173_sub
TAAGCCCCACCTAAATTAACCAATTCACTCAAGAAATCAGCCTTCAACACCTCCGCATCTAATATCGGATCATCGACGGCTGCCGCCACTCTCATCAATCGCTGCCCATAGTCCAGAGCATCAATATAATCACGAGTATACCAATGTGCAGGATGATTATGAGTCCCTTCAAACCCACGAAAGAACTGACTTAACCCACCCGCCACTTTAACAACATCTTTTTCTAACACTGCTTCTAACCAAGCCCCTTCAGCCGCTGCCGCCGTTGGATTCGTCGCTCCTACTCGCACTAATTCAAACCCTGTATCGATTAGCTCCTGCAATAATCCACCATCGCGAACTACAACGCTAGTATTACTATAATGGCGATCTCGCCATAAGAGAGCGATCCGCGTTGCCCCATTTATCAAAACTTGTGCATTCTCAAACCCTGCAATAATCTGCTCCGTATTCAAGCCACTCAGTGTTTCTTGTAAGAATTTAGCCGTAATGAGTCCAAACCAACCATTGGCCTCACTCGGTTTGCCTGAAGTTAATGCAACATCGTAGGGATCCGTGGGGTAGTCATCGCCATAGTTCCAGTGTCCATACCAGACGCTTTGGGTAAATCCACTATCGTAGTAGGAGGTGTCAGTGCCCGAATAGGAAGCTACTTCTGGCGTCAACACTGCATAACGCCTAGCGAAAAGACCGAGCGTCCCTTGTAATTGAGTTTCCTGCGCCGCTGTGACAGTCAAACCATTCTTCGCCATCATGCCTCGCACCATGCCATACACTTGACTTTCAAAGCTCTTCAACTTCAACGACACAGTATCTAATGCCACTGACTTCGCAAATGCCCAGCCAGACCTTACCGCTTCCTGACGACTGACGCGATTATCCGTCGGGTCGTAACCTAATTTGAACAGGCTATTTAGCATTGTCTTCATTTGGCTGTGTAATCCATACACCTCTACGAGTTTACCGATTCCCAGCAGAGATGTCTTATGGTCTTGCAAGATTGATTTTTTCGAGGCCACTGCCGTATGTTTGCTTAATGCATCGATCGCCGTATTTAAGATTACAATCAGCGCTTCGAGATAAGTCAATTGCTGATCTTGTCCAGGTAGATTCGGTACGGATGGATTATCTGAGAATCCGGATGGTGCAGGAGTCCAGCCCGTTCCACCACTACCAGACGAATATCCCCATCCGCCGCCAACTCCAATGTAATATCGGCCTGTTCCATCACCGGGATTGTTTCCACCACCCGTTCCAGTCCCAGAATTACGATCGTCCGGTTCTCCCTGGGACACGGGATCAATCCAGTTCGCATCATCCAGCAATCCCGGTAAGTCAAGCCGCATAAAGGAATAGTCATACTGCGTTTCATTTCCCGCCCGATCGATCGCCTTCAAGTACAGTTTATGTTCAGTATTTTTAGTCAGGTTTGAAATTAAATTCAAGGATGTATTACCAAACTCAAGATTAGAATTCAAACTAATTGCTTGTTTTTCGCCATCATTGGCCCAGTATTCTAATTTGCTTTGATTATCTGCATCTCTAATCAATCCTGAAAAGATATCACTTGCATCCCAAGCCACACCATCCATTAAGCCTGTAACGCTAGCGATTTGTGGGGCAGCAGTGTCGATCGTCACTCGTTTCACAGATTGTTTAATAATTGCGCCTTGCTGCGATCGGATTTCAACAGATAAATCGTAATTCCCATCCGCTAATTCTTGAGACGTAACGGACCATTGACCATTGCTAGGGGCGATCGTACTTCCGACAATTTGATTATTGGCGTACAAAGTCACCGTAGCCGAAGGCATCGCAACGCCTGAAACCTGCGGCGATCGGTTCTTCGTAATCCCATCCGAATTGCTAATTCCCGTATCACTCGCCGCTGTCATCG
>JANXNM010000666.1 GCA_025354065.1 Synechococcales cyanobacterium 340R_concoct_173_sub
GCAATATGCGATAAATAACTTCATCTTCTAATCTTAACCCAGCTAAAATCCCTGACGCTGCAACAAGATTTGCTTTCGTCACAGGGTCAGCAACTTGGTCGATCCTTTGAGCTGCTTGGCGTAGCGTTGCTTCTATATCAATAGTATCGCCCAGAGCCGCAAAAGGTATGAGTCCGGGATATTCTAAAAACAGTGAGGCGGGTTGCTCCCATAAACGTATTACTTCAAACTCATGTCGAGTCCGTTCCATCGTAAAGCTGGTTTGATAAACTAACTCTGATCCCGTCTGCTTCAGGTAAATGACCACCTGTCGCATATTTTTATTCGGATATTTTCGATACGATCGCACCCGATAATCCAGCATGCGAAACGGAATGGTATTTCGTGGAACTGTTTGGAATTCAATATGCAAAATGTCGTCATCTGATTGCAGCAGAATCAAGGCATCAGCGCGAATCGGATCGAGGGAAAGCTCAGACGGTTTGAGTTCTGTCAGGGTGACACAGGTTCCGAGTAGCCAACTCGCAAAGTCAGAAGAAAAGTGTTCAGCAAGAAATCGGCAGGTGTCATCATACATAATAAGCACAATCATACCAATGGCTATACCGATTTGATTTTGAATAAACCTAAAGCTTGGTGAACGACTGTTACGGGTCCGATCGACCGTTCCTCTTTCGGTGTCGCGCCGGGAAGATGTGGAGCATTTACGAGCCATGGCCCAGGAACGATTTGTTAGTGTGCGATAGGGTTGTGTAATTAGAGCTAAAAATCAGCAACTCTAAATTCAAAAATCTGAAATCCTGGTTTCTCCTTTCGTTTAAACTCCACAGAGGGAGAACGATCGACTAGAACCCATTTAGCTCATTGCTCAGTTTACCCATAGTAGTTTGATTAGAAATAAAAAAGGCGATCGGATAATTCAATCGCCTTTAAGGGTAAGCAGTTGAACTAAGGATTCAAACTCTAGATATCACCGCGAATTTCTTCGACAATACCATCGCGCAACAAGATTTCAACATTCATTTTAGAAATGAGATTGTCGCCCACCTGAATCGCAAAATTGCTAACCACTTGACCTTGATCAACCTGCTGCTCAATGCTTAAAGTCTGCACCTGTTGCAACTGTTGAAGCACTTGGTTCTTTTGCTCCAACAATTCGCTTTTGCCTTGGTTGAACTGCATCTTCACCCCTTCCATTTGTTGAAG
>JANXNM010000674.1 GCA_025354065.1 Synechococcales cyanobacterium 340R_concoct_173_sub
AGCCGCGATCGTACTGGCAACTTCGACCGCATTTTTGCTGTATTCTGAGCCAACGGTGGGAACTAGGATATGCCGAATTGGGTGAGTATCAATCACCTGAAATTCCCCCTGACGCTCTGAGAGGCTGGACTTCACGACTAACGTGGCACAGGGGGCTTCTTGCACGACCCGATCGACCAGCAAATTAAAAAGCGCTGAGCGATTCCGTTGTCCGCTCGCTCCCATGACAATCAAGTCATATCCCTTCTCGGCTTCCTTCAGAATAGCTTCCACCTTGCTACTTCCGCTTTCTACTTTAGTTTTAAAGGTTTTGTTGGTGGCCAAATTTAGCGTTTCTGCGATCGCCGTAAAAGCTTCTTCAAAAGCAGTTTCTTTAATCGCGGCGGCGGCGGTATGTTTTTGATTAGCCTTTTTATCACTGGTGGCATAGAAAGCCGTAATCTCAAGGTCATTCTGTTGTGCTAGATAACCGACTAACTGAGCAGCGAGTTGCACATTAGCTCCACCTCTCGTTGGAATCAGCACCCGTTGAATATTTTTAATAAAGCTGCGGCTTGCATATTCTTCCTGTTGCAATCGCAGTGCTTCCTCTTCACCGATCTCGACTTTGGAAAACGTCCAACGGAGTAATGGTGGAGCCATCAGCGAAGTGACGATCGCTACCATTAAAATAATTGAATACATTTGTTGACTCAGTACCCCCAAAGATAACCCGATTGTGGCAACGATGATTTCCATCGCCCCTCGCGCATTCATACCAGACCCCATTGCTAGAGCTTCCCAATGGCTGAGTCCACCCGCACGAGACCCCAAGTAAGCTCCCAAAAATTTACCAAAACAAGCGACCGCTAAAACAATCATGCCGATGATGAAGGTCTGAGGCTCAAGCAGTTGTAGTAAATTCACCTTGAGTCCAGCAGAAGCGAAGAAAATTGGGGCTAAAAAGCCTGCCGTTATTACTTCCAGCGTATGACCAGCTTCGCGGCTAAATCGGCGAGATTGTCCTGCCAAAATCCCCATTACAAATGCGCCAAGGGCGGCTTCTATCCCTAAACTATGGGTTAGAGCTGCGGCTGCTAAGGACAGGATCAGCACAGTAGACAAAGATGCCGTTGTTCCCCCAATCGTGTCATCAACCCAGCGCAAAATCTTATCAACGATCGGTCGTCCTACCGTCAGCGCCAATCCTAAAAAGATAATGGCTCCACTGACCGAACTGATGACTGTACTGAAGTTAAATTGTCCACTAGTGGCGAGACCAGAAACAACCGAGAGCAAGATCCAACCGATCGTATCGTCTGTCATCCCCGCAGCCAAAGTCACCTGACCAATATCACGCCGAATTAATTTTAGATCCATCAACACTTTGGCGATTACTGGAACAGCCGAAATGCTCATGGCTGTAGCAATGAAGAGGCTGAAAACAAGACGTTGAGACGGATTTGCCAAAAAATTCTCTGGAATTAACCACCCCAATCCAAATCCCGTTGTAAAGGGTACGATAATACCGCCTAGCGAGATCAGCATGGCCGTTCGTCCTTTACGCACAATCAAGTCAAGGTCTGTTTCAATCCCCGTTACGATCAATAGGAATAACACCCCTAACCAAGAGACCACGGATAACAGATCCGCCTGAATTTGGCTCTTAGGAAAAATATTGGCTTGCAGATCGGGAAGGATTAAGCCAAATAATGATGGACCCAGCAAAACTCCAGCCAATAGCTCACCGACGACAGGGGGCAGATCGATCCGCCGCATGAACTCACCCAATCCTCGCGACACTAAAAGGAGCACGGCGAGTTGCAGTAATAGCAGCAGTAGCTCGTGGTGCCCTAGTGGTTTGATAACTCCTTGTGCAGATGAAACCGTTAAGAGTGTCTGCACGAAAGGAATGAAGAAATTCATATGGATTTTGGAGGTGATAAAAAAGGCACAGGAGGAGTGTAACGGTATGGGAGTTTTTGGAGTACTAGCTTATCAGTAGATTTTCTAAATTCCGAAATAGATAAATAAATTAGAAAAAGTATAATTTTTGCAGGAAGTCTTATCCTAGCTTCTGAGACCCATGAAAACTATGCTTTTTAGCCCTAGCAATATTCAGCTATTTGTAAACTTGAAACTGTCAGCGATCGTAATGTTCTTGAGAATGATTAACTTTTGGTGTTGGAATACGCTTTGTTTCAAGTCATAGAATCGCCCCAGTTAACGATCGTAGTCTATACTCCCTTGCCTGGACCTGGGACAATCGACCGACTCCAGAAATTGAAAACCCTCATATACCCTTATGTAAGGTTATAGAACCTCGCCATACCAGATTGGATACTGTACGTGTAACCGCATGAATAGCGCCCGGTCTAATGACTAAATTCACATTAAATTCAACGGATCCACATCGATCGTCAAGCTAACCCCCGGACCACAAACCGATCGCAATTCTTCCAAATGGACTTCCACGGGTGTGGAAGTCGGTCCGTTAGTTTCACCTTTCAATAAAACCTGCCATCGATATCGCTGCGCCACTCGCAACACCATCGCCGGAGAGGGTCCCAACACCTCATATCGTCCTTGAGCTAACATTTGTAACCGCTGAGCCACTTG
>JANXNM010000694.1 GCA_025354065.1 Synechococcales cyanobacterium 340R_concoct_173_sub
TGGTGAGGGGTACTCGCGGAAAGTCAATTTTGAGAAATTCGGCGTAGCGTTGTCGATAGGTTGGGGAGTGGAATGTGGCATAAATATAGTTAAAGATGTCTTCTGGTGCAAAGGTTTTGACTCGATCGCCTTTGCCATCGGGGAAAAATTCTAAGCCGAGTTTTTGGGAAAGTTCGTTAATAAATTCTGGTGCTAGGTTTGGGCGGCGACCATGCGGAGATTTGCTTGGTTCAGTTTCAAATAGAGTTGGTTTATCGGTTGGGTAGAGATAGAGAGGGAAAATATAGGAGCCATCATAAACAGAAACTATTTTATGTTGACCGCAAACCAAATCAGTAGTTAAAACTGCAAAATTTTCTCTTGTTTGTCTAGTTGTAATTAAAGAAATATTTTCTTTATTCATCAAGTGTGAATTAATATCCATTCTTGGACGATCCATAACAGCATCACTTAAAAAGCAATACCGTTTATCAAATGGTCGATACAAACAACTAATAATTTTACGATCCCAAGACTCTAAGGAACGAAGTAGCTTGCGAGCATTTGATAATTTCCAATCTTTACTATCTTGCAAATCAAATTTTTCATAACATTCAGCATCATTTGAAGCATTTATAAATTTATGGATTCTTTCTTTTAAAATATTCTCCTCAAAGTCAACAACGAAATGATCTCTATGGCTATTAAGACCTACAGATTTAATCAAAACTAGTTCATCAATTTTCCAATATTTGTCATATTCTGCTCTTAAATCCATATTTTGAGGTTTAAACAAATAAAATGGTGCATTTGGTTGCAGCTTGTTTGCATCAGAAATCATTGAGCTAATATCACTCTCATCTAACCAGTGATACTTACCACCAACAAGTTTTTTATTTTCAAAAACCTCACGCTTACCCCATAAATCAGCATGATAAACCGTTGCTGTTTCCTGCTGACTATTTTGATACTTAATGAAAATACCAATCGCTACACCCTGCTGAATATCAAACACATTTTGATCGACAGAATCATCAGGACAAGTTTCTTTCTTCTTGCTATTACCATGCAAATCCAAAATATAAATCTCATCAAAAGTCTTTAATAAACTTTGACGCATTCCCCGAAAAGTTGGATTGTCTAAATAACCATGATTAGTAACAAAAGCCAAAACTCCGTATCCCGTTTGATCAATTCTCCATTGACTAAAGCGAATAAACTTCACATAATCATCATTCAACCATTTAGGATTCTTCTCTCCCAAAGGCTTCCCATCAACCTCAAAATAACTATCGGTTTTCGTATTTGAGATAATATCCTTCCCATTTAGCAAACCCTTAATCCAATCTCCTGTATTTACCGAATGTCCCGAATATGGCGGATTACCAATAATCACCATTACAGGACGCTCTTGTTTAACCTCTTTCGCCTCCTCAGCCTCTTCCTTAATTCGAGAACCAAAACTAATCGTCTGATCTGCAATTTGAAAAGACTCTTGCAAAGTATTCGTTAAATAAATCCGTAAACGCTCCTCAGACTGAAAATCATAGCCCGTCTCTTTTAGCAGCAACCCCAACTTCATATGCGCCACCGTGTAAGGAGCCATCAGCAACTCAAACCCAAACAAACGGGGCAACAAATGCTGACTCACATACCCCGACCACATCCCCTTCTGCTTCTTGAAACCCTCATAAATATGCTCAATCACCCGATGCATAAACGTCCCCGTCCCCACCGCAGGATCGAGAATTAAAACCTGATGCGACTCAATTGTTCCCTCACCCTTGGGATTAGGAACTTGAAT
>JANXNM010000701.1 GCA_025354065.1 Synechococcales cyanobacterium 340R_concoct_173_sub
CATCGCTCACCTGAATGACGGCCACCAGCTCACCGGAAACTTTGTCACCGAAGCCGAGGGCACAACCTACTTAACCAACATCGCAAACACCCTGTGCGAAGGCGACATAGTGAAATTCACCACGATCCCGCCAAACAGTAATCCACGCTTCCGATCGGCCCCTGGACGATTCACCATTTCCACGGCTACCATCCGCATTGCCAAAGAGACCACCGACGAAGCCAAACGAACCACGACCGACGCGAACGGGAAATGGTGGAAAGTGAAGGCATTCAAGCTTACGTTGCGGCTAGTGGATAAGCCTGAAGGGATTGACGCAAAAATCCTAAATCCGTGGGCAGACCAGCCAGCTTAAAAACTACCGATCGGGAGTGCTAAAAATGCATTTCAAACGGAACCAATCGACAACCCTTACGCCTGCCTGAAAATACCCTGTCTCTATACGAGTCTTTTCACGCCCCTAAGGAGTGCAACTATACCTCCACGCCTCACAGCCCTGTTAGAAACGGGTTTTGGAGGGCAAGAATAGCGCCACATAGAGTTCCAATCTTTACCACTTCTAAACACTAACCATGGCAAGAAAGAAGACAGACACGGTTGTTTCGACAAGCGTCGGCATCCAATACCTTTACGGGTACAAAGGGTTTGAGGAACCCGAGGTGATACTGGGACAAGTCAAATTTTCCGAAGGCACCGCGCCAACCAAATCGATCGCATATTACATCACTAAACGCCCGCTTCTTGCCTTTAAGAAGACTGCCAGTGGCAAAACACAACGAGAATATGTTGATGCAAACGCAGTTGCAGCCGCGATCGCGGCTGGATGGAACATTATGGCAACCTATCGCGGCGTGCGTCGGGTGGGTCGAGCCGCAACTACGGCTCGGGTGGTGGCTATGTCAACAAAACTCGCGACGGATCTGTACTACTGCTGGAATATGCGTAAGGCAACTCAAGCCGCGATCGGCTCAGCGGCTTTAGGTGCGGCACACATTGTCGCCTATGACGCAGCAGCTCGGAAAAACGATGGTGTTTTTGGTGCAAACTTCGTCGTTTTAAAAGAAGATTTTGACGGGATTCCTAAGGGCGTCATTATCCCTCGCAAGGCTCTCTTGACCACGGTTGCAGGGGCTGACGGTTTTGACCATAGAACTTATTCTGGTGTCGCTGAAGCCTAGACTCATTCGATTCATTTTATTTATCCTAGAAAACCATGCAAAGCCTTACTAAACCTGAACTCAATCTCAACATCATTCTCGACAATCTAAAGAAGATTGACCCGTCGATCATTCTTTTCCGTGGCTATGGCGTCACCAATTTCTACTCTGAGGAAAACAAATTTTCGATCGGACCTTACATCGACACGGCTACCAACGAACTGATTTTTGAAGTCACGGTGCCAAATGGTGCAGTGGGGAACGAAGTCTTCAAAGGCAGTCCGGCTGACGTTCTGGACTGGGTAAGCGAGAACTTCTCTCAATTCGTCGCCATGTCGAACTTTGAGAACGGTCGTGTGGGAACCCGCGAAGAATATCTGATTGCGATCGGGGAAAATCCGGCTGATGCCTTGGCTTCTGAACCCACGGAAGAGGCTGACGAAGCGGATTTTGCGGACGTTAAAGATCCCCGAGCCGTGCAGATCTAAGGAGAGCTAAACGATGCCCTACATCCTGAAACGATCGCAGATTGCCAGAAACTCAAGGGAATCAATAATCATCGGGCCTTTGACTAGTACTGAGTTGTTGATAAATTTCGTAAACCTGAATCCTAGCGGACGTTTCATTGATGAGGTTAGCTCCTTTCGTTGGGAG
>JANXNM010000703.1 GCA_025354065.1 Synechococcales cyanobacterium 340R_concoct_173_sub
CATCGCTCACCTGAATGACGGCCACCAGCTCACCGGAAACTTTGTCACCGAAGCCGAGGGCACAACCTACTTAACCAACATCGCAAACACCCTGTGCGAAGGCGACATAGTGAAATTCACCACGATCCCGCCAAACAGTAACCCACGCTTCCGATCGGCCCCTGGACGATTCACCATTTCCACGGCTACCATCCGCATTGCCAAAGAGACCACCGACGAAGCCAAACGAACCACGACCGACGCGAACGGGAAATGGTGGAAAGTGAAGGCATTTAAGCTCCCCTTAAGGCTAGCGACAAAACCTGAGGATATCGACGAAAAGATTCTAAATCCGTGGGGAGCAGTCGGTTAAGGGTGAAACAATTACTACCTAAAACTTTTCACGCCCCTAAGCGGTGCGTCAACACTCAGGGGGTGTTAGGAAGTCTTGGTTTGTGTGCAGGTTGATAGCAGAACTTTAGTCCTTTACCCCTCAAACATCATGGCTGAAAAGCGCGTAAGAGTCGCAGTATTAATCAAAATTGACAGCAAATTTCTTTATGGTTTCACCAGCCCTAACAAAGCAGAAGCGACAACCCTCGGACTGGAACTGATTGAAAATGCAGCACCCACGAAGGATGTTGCCTTCTCTCCTAAAAATGTGAAACCCTTTAGGGCCTACAAGCCTGGAGTGATTGCAAAAGGCGGCCTGTGTGGTTATTCCAAGGTCCAAGCCTTACAAGATGCAGGCTATCAGCTGAGCCGTAAAACCCCTAACTTCCCTAAGGCAGGGCTTAAATCGGTCATTGTCGGAGTGCGCCTGACTGCAAACTTAGTTTTTGCATGGCGTTATCGTAAATTGGCATGGGATGCGTTGCCTGCATCGGTTAAAGCGGCGGCTGGAGTCGCACTTGTTTCGACCTACACAGCCTCTGAAGTTGCGTTTCATGCGGATGGATTCATGTTTGTTGCACCTCAAACTGACTTAGGACTCCCAGCAGCAACCTACATCAGCAAGGCAACACTGAAGCGGACCTTTGTTGATTCCGCCACAGGTAAGAATTACAGCCTGTATGCCGGAACACCGGTCGCACCTTAACTGAACCCCAACGAACTCCTAAATCATCCTCTAGAAAATTCTGAGAATATCTAATGCGTAAATTGAATTTCGCTCTTGAAAGTGCAGGCTACAAAACCACTTTTCAAGCTGGTGGCATCACTGTTCAATTCCCTACAGTTACGATCGTCATCGGCAAAGACGCTGATAAAGAAGATCTTTTCATGGTCTACATCCAAGAAGACTTTGATTATGGACCTGAGTACAAGTCTTTAGATGACCAAACAGCAGAAGATGTCATGAAGTTGTGCGCGTCCCATGCTCCGGCTGTCTCAACTGAAAGCCGCGCGCTGAGCTAAACAGGAGGGCGATCTAGTGCCCTATCAGTTCACCACAGGCTCATCAGGGATTACGTCTTTTCCGGCGCTCTTGTCAATGGAAATCAGCGCCCCGGTGTTGGTTGCAAATGTCCGCAATTTGGTTCTTCCCCGCAAGGATTGGATCAGGGCTGGACTCATCCAGGCGATCAGTCAAACCGATATCGGGGCCGTCGCTGGAAAACCGCAATATCTCGTTTTTGATAAAAAGACTGAGATTACGCTG
>JANXNM010000727.1 GCA_025354065.1 Synechococcales cyanobacterium 340R_concoct_173_sub
GTATGCAATGCTCGAAGCACAAACCATATCAATATCTCTCTGGGAACAGTTTATCAATAGTATTCCTCAGTCGTCATTAACGGAAGGATGGCTGATTCTAGAGACATCTCTCCCTTCGTCAAAGCAATCTAAAAATTTATCCACTGAAAGTAACCTGCAACAATATCTAACAAATCAAGTCACCATGAAGGCAAAACAACCTCTCCTAGAAAGGTAATCGATCGTAACGGGTCAATAAATCCTCGGCAACGGAATCCTATTTCTGAACAAATGGCTCAATGTCCGCGACAGGCTCGAAAACGAAGACCACAACCCCATCTTCCTGCCCAATACCCAACTCTGTGCACCTGCAACGGCATCACTAGTGGTAGATCCGATCGGAGGTCATCAAAGCTTGATTGAATTAAAGTTAATGGACCTATTTTAATTATTCCAAATAGTTGAATAATGATCTCGCATCAAACCCCACCCCACCTACTCCCCCTTAACCCGATCGAAACTAACATCCAGCGACGTAAATTTCGGCAAAATTTCGCGACAAAAGGCTTCCGCTGCCTTCGATCGATAGCGATTTGGATTAATAATTACAGACAACATTCGTTTAATCTGTACTCCCTCGATCGGCACACGATACAAAATTTGAGCATTCAATTCTTTCTCAATAGCACTTACCGACAAAAACGACACCCCAAGACCCGATTGAACAGCCGTCTTAATCGCCTCAATAGAATTCAATTCCATATCAATCTTTAATTGACGCGGCTCAATTCCACAGCGTGACAACACCTGATCAATCACCTTGCGAATCGTAGATTGGGCATCCAGTGCAATAAACTGAAGCTTATATAAATCTTCTTTTTGAATCATCCCCTGCTTCGCCAACGGATGACCAGGGGCAAAATCAATGCAAGTTCGTCTTCCGCATAGGGAATCATATACAAAGAATCCTGTAATTCTGGAGGCAACTCACCGCCAATAATTGCCAAATCAATCTGTCCATTCGCCACACTCCAAGAGGTCCGCCGCGTGGAATGAACATCGACGTTCCCGCACTCATGGGAAGATGAATTAAGAATGGTGATTTAGAATTACCCATAGTCCCGCATTCTGTGAGTAGCAGGAATAAGATGTTCCCTATTTTTTATAGCGATCGGTTTCTAGACCATGACACGGGCGATGGTCATCCCGAACGTGCCGCACGCCTAACCGTAATTAAGACCGCATTAGAACGATCG
>JANXNM010000734.1 GCA_025354065.1 Synechococcales cyanobacterium 340R_concoct_173_sub
TGCACCACCACCGAGCCGTCGAGTCCATCTGGGGAGGCAATAAGACACAATTGGTTTTGCCGATCGCTTACAGGGAAAAATGTTTGCTCATAGCTAGGATCAAGGCCCGTTTGATTGGGAATTATCCAGATTTGCAGAAGGTGCACTTCGTCAGTTTTGGAGTGATTATACTCGCTGTGGGAAACCCCAGTCCCAGCGGTCATTCGCTGCACGTCGCCGGGTTGCATTACGGCCCCATTGCCTAGACTATCGCGATGCTCCAACGCGCCATCCAGTACGTAGGTAATAATTTCCATATCCTGGTGGGAATGGGTGCCAAAGCCCTTGCTTGCGGCCACTCGGTCTTCGTTGATCACGCGTAGGTTACGGTAGCCCATGTGCGCTGGGTCTTGGTAACTAGAAAAGGAAAAGGTGTGGGCAGATTTGAGCCAACCATGGTCAGCATGGCCTCGATCGGCAGCTTTACGAAGTACTAGCATTTCTACCTCAGTTGTGGGTGTAAGGATGTAGATGGGGCTGAGCTTGTGAAAAGCCTTGGTGCCAAATTATTCAGAGATTTCAAAAAAATAATTCATTGAATCGGTCTCTACTGACTGATCCAATGTAGGAAGTATAGATTAATTTTGTTAGGGATGACTCGACTTCCAGTGTAAATGAAAAATTGCTGAAGGCGGGAGAATAATGTTTAATCCAGCCATTCCTCATTCTCTTCTATTTAATATATTGCTTTGCCCAATTATAACGAATTTGATCTTTTTGGAGAAGATACTCTACAACTTCTCTAAGTTTATCCTTGTCTTTTGTTGTTCGGACGATTTTTTTAATTTCATCATCTATACTATTACTGCTTGCTCCACGTTCGATCGCCATCTCAAACCACTTATCGCCATCTACATATTCACCTCGGTCATAGCAAATCGCACCCATTAATGTGTAGGGATGATGACTTTTAGGCTGACATTCCATCGCTTCGGCTGCACATTCTTCTGCGTTCTTTAGATGAATATGATTTACAAAGTCGTCTAGATGAGCAAG
>JANXNM010000753.1 GCA_025354065.1 Synechococcales cyanobacterium 340R_concoct_173_sub
GAAGCAGATCTCGATCGGATTGCTGACGGAAATCAAAATTGGGAGCAATACTTAACCCATTGGCATCGAGACTATTTTGAACCCGCGATCGCTTCTGCCATCAAACAAATTGGCACAACCGTTATTGCAACAACCAATACAGCAAAACGTACTTTCTCATCCACTCCAACATCCGGACAAACTTATGAATTATCACGGTTCAATTGTCCAAAATGTCAGCAAAAGATGAGTAAAATCCCCTCAAAATCATCCAAACTTAAAGCCAAGCATTTTCTCAGATGTATGACCACAGATTGTGATTGCGTAATGTTTTGGAACCCCACCGCAAAGAAATACGAATTACCCTACGCCAGCCGTCCGATCGATCCGCAAAACTTCACAGATCATCCTTGTCCAGTTTGTGGTGCGCTTCTGGAACGATATGGCTATGTAAAAGAAGGCAAAGAGAAAGTGATGTTACGATGTTCAATCTTGGACCATCGCCGAGAAAAATGTAAGGACGTTGCATACTTTGAAACTCAAGATGGCTTTTGGTCCCCAAAGTTTGGCACGATCGGAACTCCGTCAAATCAAACAAAAACTAAAAGTAAGGTAGTAGCAGAAAGGAAAAAGCGAAAGAAGTTATGAACTTGAGTTTGATGGGAGCCGATCGCTGTTTGAACTCTTTTGACAGTCGATCGCACTTACCAAAAGAAGACCGATCGTTTTTTGGTCTTTCCTAGAAGTTGCTATGATAGGAGTGATTAATCTGAGATCAACTATGCTCGAAATCCGTCAGCGCTACGTATTGGATGATGCAAGATTACCAATCGCGATTCAAATCCCGATCGCGCAGTTTGAACGTTTGTTGGAGATGTTACGGGATCCGAATGCGGTGACCTTGTTGCAGGACGATGAGGATTTACGGGATGAGGTGGCGATCGGACTAAAGGCGTTGGAGGAAGGGCGATAGACAGATTATGACGAGGAGAGTCTTGAAGGTTTGTTTGATGGGATTAAGCGGAAAGGGCGATCGAATATGGCTACGACATTGTCAGCAATCGAACGTCAGTGACGACGGCATCAGGGTCAGGATGGTCAATTCTTACTTCCTATCACATCCCATAGTCCGGATAGTTTTCAGTACTAACAGCGGGATAAAAGATTTATAATTGTCCCAACTATCGTTTAGTTACATAGTGGAGAAATCACATTTTATATCATGAATAGTAATCACAGATATTCGAGCCTTTGGACTTTTTTTATCGTTTATTTTTCAGATCCGGTAGATTATGTCGATGAATTAAAAATCATTAATGACCTGAAGAAAAATGTTTCATCACAATTTATTACTGACATTCAAAAACAAATTTCTTTTCTTAAAGAAGAAAATCCACTTCCTTGGCAAGAAATAGGAGAAAAAGCTAACAGGTATTTTGAGTGTGAAGCTGATGCTCATGAATGGCTCTGTGAGGTTAGTTCAGCTTTATAAACTATGGCTAATTAATCGGGTGATTTACTTGCTAGATGACTCGAATATTTTAAAACTCCTTGTAGATCAGGAAAATTGACTCGATCGTAGATACCGTGAACGGTGATCGGAATTCTACCTATGTCTACGATAAAGTGGGCAACCGATCGAGTAAGAGGATCAATGGGGTGACAATGGCTTAGATTTATGATGGAAACGATCGGCTTCTAAATGAGAAGGTGAATGGAACGGCGATTGCTGTAAGACTCATCGCATTGACCTTCTAAATTCTGAATTTTAGTTTCTCTGTTATGAAGGCTCGAAAACCCGATGGTCAAAGACCAAACCATCTAATCGCCTCCACCATTCAATCTTAAAAATTAAATCACTCTGGCACTAATACCGAAATCGCTTTTGAAATTACCTTAAAATGGGCCGGAGTCTGCGTCTTAATCTCACCGTCCGTATTAATAGACAACGATCGGTTGCAATCAATAAAAAACTCTTTTCCCTGTTGTGCATGAACATAGGGATAAAGATGATGACGACCTCGGTACATCGCAGGCAACAAATGCAACCAGCGCCAGAAATGATCGATTTCCAAACTATACAAATCTAATCGATCGTCCGCAATTGAAGCATCATCCGCCACCGCCAACCCACCGCCATAGTACACACCATTTCCCACTGTCACTTGAATGGTTTTAACTCGCTCAACACGATTACCCGATCGAATCGTTGCCCTAAAAGGCCGACTTTTCCACAACGCCTGAATTGCCGCCACACCATAGGCCATCACCCCCCAGCGCCGTTTAGTCTGCTTCGTCAACCGATCAGTAATCGCCACACTCAACCCAAAACTCGCCACATTAAAAAAGTAATGACCATTTACCCAACCCAAATCAATTCGCTTCATTTCTCGTCCAGCAATCGTCGCACAAGCTAAATCAATATTTGTAGGAATTCCCAACGTACGAGCCAAATCATTCGCCGTCCCTAAGGGCAAAATTCCCAAGGGAAGCTGGGTATCCACCACCCCCGCGATCGCCGCATTCAACGTCCCATCACCGCCACCCACAATCACCAAATCTACCGATCGTTCATGGGCACGAATAACCTCCGACAGTTGCAACGGATTTTCCGTCGGCACCTCTACCAACTCAAACCCCGATCGGCGTAACTGTTGAGCTGCCACTTCAATAGATTGTGCGCCTCGTCGAGCCTGACGGTTCACTAGAAAAAGGGCACGTTGCTTCATGACAGTCTCGGGTTGGACAATAACTTTATTATGACGGAATTATAACGGCATCCCAGAATGTCCGACCTAGAATAATATATCTATCGACCCGCCTCAATTCGATCGATAGCTTGAGCCGCTTGCATCACCGTATCACGCTCCACCATCAACCCCGTTACCCCTGCCTCAATCGCCACTTCGGCCCAAGCCTCACTCCAACTCGACAACGCCAACCAACAAGGAATATTAAATCGCTGCGCCGTACTCAAAATTTGCTGAACCGATCGAACCACCGATATCTCCGGCACCTCCATCGAATTCTGAAATAACTCCGACATCCGGTTTGTGCCAAGGGTCCACTGCGTCAAATCGCTCAATCCAATCACCACGCCCTTCGCCCCCGCCTCAATGTAATCCTCTAACATCATCACCACTGACGGGATTTCAACCATAATCCAAGGCTGAACCGTCGCATCCAAATTGAGTGCTGCTAAATCTTGCCGCCATCGAATAAATTGAGCTAACGTCTGCACAAACGGTAACACCATCCGAATCGGCGGTAACGATCGACCCTGAATCCAAGCAACGTGCTGAAGATCATGCCAAGCCGACAACTCCAACGCTGCCCCCGGAATAGATCCATGCCCCAGACAGCGATAGTACAGCACCGGCACATCATTTCGATGGATCAATGCCTCCATCAACACCGTCAAACGCGATCGGATTAATCGCTTAAATACCTCCCCATCGATCTGGCCCCGCAGCTTCTCCAAGGGAAACTCTGGCAATATCAACCATTCCGATCGAACCAACCCCACGCCCTCCGTCCACTCATCACAAAACGCAACCTGAGTCCGATTAACCAGCAGCGCCGTCTTACGCACCAGCGGCACTTCACACCTCGGAGCCTCCCGCAACACCCGACGAGCCAGCCCCCGCAACACCAACGCCTCCCCATCCACAATCGTCTGAGTCGCCTCCTCAATCCCCACCACTACCGGAATCCCTAGCTCCCGCGCCAAAATTACCCCATGATTATTCAACCCCGGAGCTTCCACAATAATCGCCTGCACCGATCGTAAAAACGGCACAGCTTCCGGTAAAAGCGTCTTCACCACCGCGATCGTCGTACTCGACAACGACATCTCAAACCCCTCCGGAAACGTTGGCGGCAACACCCTCGCCATCCCAGAAGCCGACATTCCATCCCCTGCATCCCGCGACAAACTGACAGAACTCTTCAACGTCGTCGGCAGCGCTAACAACGTCTCACCTACCGCCACCGCCAAAATCCAAAATCGCTGATCGTCATCAAGCCCCCAAGTCAGCGTATAGTCCTCATGCCAGAGATCCGGCAGATCTAAAACGGCTTGACAAAGTTGAGCCTTCTGGTTCTCTGTTAACGCTTGCCCGTCCGGCCAATACCCTTCACAACCCTGAGTTTCCAGGACATAACATAGTGGCGGCGATCGAATCCAACGAACTACCTGCCCCATCGTCTGCAATTTTGGCACCGCCTGAATCATCAAAACAACCGATTCAGGAATCAAGCCATAGGACTGTCGAAGTTGAGACCACTGAGCCGAATTCCATTTTTGTCGAAGTCGCTTCAACGCCTGAATCAAATCATCTGGAGTTGGATCACACCAAGCTTCCGGCAACAACGGATCTAATTCGTGTGCTGAACCCGATCGCCACTCAATGGAAAGCGTCAGACGCAGTTGATCCCCCTCAAAATTAACCTGCGCAATCCACTCGTCCGTCTCCGCCGCCCAATTTCCAACCTCCTGCACTAACACTTGCGGCAAAAGCAAACGCCAATCCCCCGAACCATTCCCAGAACGATTGCTCAACTCTTGCAGCGATCGCACCCGATCACCCACCCGATCCGACATCGACGGACATATCTCAAGCAGCGGAAAAAGGACCGAACCCACACCCAAAACCCTAACCTCTTAATCCCTATTGAAAAACCCAAAAAAGGGGGAATGCTTACATCAAGTTGACTTGCTCTATCGATCGCGGCCTTCTTATGCAATCTTTTTTATCCCACATTTCCCAACTTTT
>JANXNM010000732.1 GCA_025354065.1 Synechococcales cyanobacterium 340R_concoct_173_sub
ACCGGGAAAAGACGGCTCGTATTTCCCTGTCTCAGGGTTCCATTTTGTATTCCCACTCTGATCGCCTGTGTTCAATTTACCTGGATTTAATTCACCAGTTTGCAACTTGCCGGGATTTACTTCAGGGCTTATTGCTGTCGCGCCTCCACTTGTTGCGGGTGCAAAAAACGGATTAGTCCATGGTTGTGGAGTATTTGCAGCGGGTTGATTTACAGCCGGGCTTGTAGATGGGGCGGGGTTTAGTGTTGGCTCACCTCTTGCCGAGGGAGACCTTTCGGGCGCAGTTTCAGGCCTTGTTGCGGGTGAATCGTTCTTTTTTTCTGGCAAGCCGCTCCCTGTTGGAGGGGTGTAATTTGGATTTTTATACAATCCAGGAACAAACCCGCCTTGATTGCCACCCATATAAGGCGCTGCGATACCGGGACTTGTAGGATTTTGTGACGGATTGAAGTTGGGTGTAAATCCTGAGTCAGGTTGGTTGGTTGGATTTTGTGCACTAGGTTGGGATGGCGGTGTACCCCCGCCTCTTGCGGGTGGAGTAGCGGGTCTCCCTTTTGGCGGTGAAACTTTTGGCTTGCTATCCTCGCTAACGGGTGATGGATTTCCGGCTCGTATTAACGAAACAATTAAGACAGTAGCTCTAGCTGCTCTAGAGGTTAAAAACGATTTAAAAGTCCCCCACCCTTTATTAATAGAGGGGTTACCGACATTTTCCATAACGCCGTATTCAGTTCCACCCTCACCATCTTGAACCTTTTTTATTCCACTAATGCGCCCTGTTACGTCAAAAGTTGCCGTAAGATTTGGACTGCTATAGGCCACCCCAAGTAATGAACTACCCGAACCGTCCGGGGCCTTAAGTGTTAACCGATATTGAACCCCAACATCACCCCTTACATTTGGGTCCGGCGGGGGTTTTGGTTTTGGTTTTCCATCGTCAGGCTTACCGGGATTACCGGGCTTACCGGGTTTTTTTGGGTCGTTAGGTTTAGCCGGAACTGGTGGATCCCACGGCATACGCGGCATTTTCCAATCTGGAAACCATGGAAGTAATGGGCTAGGTGGCATACCAAAAGGGTCAGGCGATTTTGTCCCGGTTGGATTTACAGGCATACCTCCCGGACCACTACCCGGCGGTGCTCCTGGATTGGTAGCTGTTGGCTGAGGTTGGGACGGCTTAGGATTGCCGAACGGATCTTTAGGGCTAAATGGGTTACCACTAGGACCGTTCGGATTACTTGGGGTTGAGCCCGGACCTCCAAATAAGTCAAGGACTCTATCACTCAGCCACCCAGTCGCTGTAGAACCGCCAAAATAACCCACTCCATAAGCAACACCTCCCGCTACAAAACCCACAACAGGCCCACCTGCAAGCCCCAACGTGCCTACATAAGTAGCTAATGCCGTCCCAGCTACGTGCCCACCCGCGACGGCTGAAACTGCATTGGTTCCAGACCTAAATACACTTTCACCCTGATCGAGTCCTCCAGTGAAATCAACAACTGCGCCGTGAATAGTGCCTACAGCGCTCACAACTCCTAAGCCTTTCATCCCTCCACTAAAAATCTGTCGCCCTGCACTCGGTAGGGCTACATAATTCGGGTTCGTTCGATTCATCCACTGAGTTGCGGCAGACATCTCAACATTTGTGCCCCCGACACTTCTAGGCAGAACCGATTGAGGCATACCAGTTTGAGCCGCTGTCTTCGTGTAATCGATCGGTGGGAAGTTTAAAGTTTGGGGCGATGTAACTAGTGGAGGTGCATTTCTTGAAAATGAAACAGCGTTATTTGTTGGAATCGATGGCGGTTGATTGGGATTGTAAAAACTTTGACCGAAACCTTTAGCCCCGTAATTTGCGGTAGGTGCTGCTGCTTCAGGTGCCGGATTCATGTGATTACTTCCCCAAGTACCTTCAGGTGCCGCAAGCCGATGATTAGGTACATTCGGTTTAGGTGGGGCGGTTTGAGTTGCTTGATAATTTGATGGAGCGGGCCGCGCAATTGGCTCAGCCCATGGGTCGGCCCATAAATCAGCAGGAGTAACGGGAACTTGATAATCCATAAGACAAAAAAAACCCATTTAAGGGGCGGTGAGTGAGTTTATTGAAGTGAAATTAAGGTGTAACGATATTCCCGGCAAATTCGTATACCGGAATGTTAGAGCCGTAATACTGAGGGCTGATAGGCATCAAAATGCGCACTACATGACGGTAGCCGCCGTCCACAGTTCTAATGGGTGTAGTTGTAATCACATCAGAAGGGTAATATCCGTTAGCTTCTGTAATTTGAGTTGGGGCTGTACCGCTTGAATGTTGCGATCGGATAAGCTCGGTCAGGCTCCACATAAGATTTTCTTCGTGAGTCGTGACGGTTGAAGGGCGAGTAGTTAGAAGCATGGGCGTAGGGTGAGGGACTCACAAATTATAGTACTTAGTAGTACTACCAATAACACCGCCGTATTTTATGCCTAGATAGCCTCGTTGCTATTTGCTATCCCAATTAACTCGCCTCTTTGATAAATCCATAATTATGCAGATTGAGTATCTTCGACCGGGTGAGATTTTCCAGTTCGCACTTACAGGAGTAATGCTGGCATTTTTGTAGTGCCAGTAAACGCGGTTATCCCCTGGAGTTGCGGCGATCGTGGTGGTGGTGCCCATTTTGCAGACATCTTCAGGAACTTCACTAGAGTTGGCGTAAATCTTGCAGTTTTGGCACGAATCCAGCTCAAAGTTTTGTTTCTGTTTTCCCTGCTGAATCGTAAATACAAACGGACGAGGAACGGCATTTATAACAGTCAGTGAAGTTGTGCCGTCGGGTGTTGGGCCATTGTCCTGAAGCGCGGGGGCCGGGGAATTGTCAGGCATCTGATAAGTGGGGAGAGGTCTAAATCCGTTTGTTGATATGTTGAAGATGAGAATAAGGATAAAGAAAGTGAGACCTATTACCGACTGAGTTTCCTTGTCTAGTTGGTAGACATAGTTCTTGTCTATTGCTTTGCGATTACGGTGTGAGATTTTCCTGCGATGTAGTGGGGGGTATTGCTTAAGAATGAGCCGAGCGAGTACGTAAAAAAGGATGGAGAGTAGTATAAAAATTGCGAGATGCTGCATTGCTTGACGGTCCCACGGCTTAGATTTTCTGATGACTTTAGTATTATTCCCAGTCGAAGAACTAACCCGAACTTCTGTCTAAGAACGCAGAAGTCCCAACGAAGGCATAAGGGTTACGACGATCGGCCCCGCTTATTGCGAGTGATGGTGAGTGGGTTTCAAGCATCGCTTTTTGGTGATGTAGTCCGTTTTTAGTCCAGTGGGTCATTCTCAATAAAAACCCCGATCGTCTTTAGTTCGATCGGGGTTTTTATAGGTATGGGTGACTCTGTGGGATTATTGCGCCCCAGCATCACCGATCGATCGATTGACCAAAATCTCAAGCATGGCCTTCATATCAGATTGGATGTCTTCCAGCTTTGCCATGCGGCTTGAGTGT
>JANXNM010000804.1 GCA_025354065.1 Synechococcales cyanobacterium 340R_concoct_173_sub
TGGACCGTAATATTCTAATAAATCCGTATAGGTGTAGGCCAAAATATAGGCTGGAGCCGCCAACGGGAGCAACAACGCCCACTGAAATAGCGATCGGCCCCGAAATTGACACATCGTCACCAGCCAAGCGCAAGTGGTTCCCACGATCGCCACGCCTGCACCCACGCCCACCATCAAAATCAGAGAATTAAGAATATATTCCCCTAATACTGTTGTAATCAAATGTTGCCAAACCGATCGCGTGTCTGAAAAAACGCTAGTTAAGACTGAAACTAGCGGCAACATCATCGATAGGGCTAATGAAACAGTGGCGACCGTCCAAATCGAGAATGATTGAGATGAGGCTTGTGGGGCGGAGATTGTTAGTTTGCGGACCATAGGATTTATAATAATGACATACAGATTCAACTAGTATTATCTTCTCATGTCTGACCCAACGATTGTTCTTAAAATCAATCAAATTTCTAAACAGTTCGATCGTAATTCACCACCCGTTTTGAATCAAGTTTCTTTGGAGTTGCAAGAAGGGGAAATTCTAGGGCTTTTGGGTCCGTCTGGATGTGGGAAAACCACATTATTACGACTGATTGCTGGATTTGAAACCTTGAATTCAGGTTCTATTGAGTTATCGGGTGAATCTATTGCAACATCTAATAAATCCGTCGCGCCGGAACATCGAAATATTGGCATGGTGTTTCAAGATTATGCGCTATTTCCCCATTTGACGATCGCTCAAAATGTCGCCTTTGGCCTTCAGAAAACTAGCCGAAAACGATTTGCAGCCGCACAAATTCAAGCCTTGACCCAAGAGTCGATCGATCGCGTAGGACTATCTGGTTTGGAATTACGGTATCCCCACGAATTGTCGGGAGGACAGCAACAGCGAGTTGCATTAGCACGGGCATTAGCGCCGCAACCTGCGATGATTTTGTTGGATGAACCGTTGAGTAATTTAGATATTCAAGTGCGGTTACGATTACGACAGGAGATTCGATCGATTCTGAAAAATGCGAGAACGTCTGCAATTTTTGTGACACATGATCAAGAAGAAGCTTTATCGATGTGCGATCGGATTGCCGTCATGAACAAAGGGAATCTAGAACAAATTGGCACCCCAGAATCAATTTATCAAATGCCCACGTCTCGCTTTGTGGCTGATTTTGTAACGCAAGCTAATTTTATCGAAGCAACGTTTCGATCAGGGGTTTGGCATACAGAAATTGGTGAATTTGAGGCGATCGGAGCCGTTGCTAATCCTGATAAAAAATCTCAAGCGACCTTAATGATTCGTCAGGAAGATGTGAAGATTAAAACGGACGATCGCAGTAACATTATCATTCGCGATCGTCAATTTTTAGGCCGTGAATATTGTTATGAATTGGTTCTACCTTCTGGTCAGATACTATTAGCGACTTGTCCGATCGGGGAGAAATATGAAGTAGGAATCAGGGTTACGATCGAGATTGAGACTACTAAGGTTAGCGCTATTTAATGTTTCTAAAGAACACCGCCCAAAGCAATAATTTGGTTCTCATCTTTGAATATTACATTAACCTTATTACCCGCTACAGGAGGAAGTATGAAATAAAGAAATTTGTTTGTTTTATTGTCTTTAATTCGATAGCCTACAACCTGACTTTCCGTAGGTCGATCGCCCGCATCTTCCGGTGAAGCGGTATCATTTATTTCTTGATGTTGGTTTCCAAACTGCTTCGCTAAAGTAGCAAGTATTTTGTCCTGTGGTGCAGAAACTTGACTACATCTTGATTCACC
>JANXNM010000838.1 GCA_025354065.1 Synechococcales cyanobacterium 340R_concoct_173_sub
GTGGAACCAACGTTTCGTAGGCCAGATTGAGCTGTTTTAACTTAGCCTCAGCGCGTTCCTGTAAACGAGGACTGTGGGTAAACCTGTCAGGGTGCCATACCTGTACGAGATCCTTGTAGGCTTGCTTTGCATCCTCCAGCCTCACCGGAGGTACCAAGTCCAAAACATTACAACACTGGTGATAGTCCATACCTAAATCATTGATTTAAAACCGTGCGCCCTTACGATCGTACCGCGCAACTCCCCACCGCGCACAAAATGCAAACATGAACAATAATGTGAACAATTGGCACTTAGCCTTAGAATGAAAGTAGCCATGTCCAAACCGTTGTAGATCCTCCAGTAGAGACCCCGTGAGCGCAAGAAGACTGAACGACGGAGAAAAGAAAATAATTGTGGGCCTGTACCGCGAATCCGGTGAGACAGCCATGAGTCTTGCTGAGAAGTTCGGAGTAAGTAACACAACGATTAGCCGGATTCTGAAGGCAGGAATCGAAAGCGTCGAATACGATCGCCTAATTCAGCAAAAGCGCCGAGGCGTTGACAACACCCCCACTCTCAACATCGCAATTCCAGCTCTATTAGAGCCAACCGAAGCTCTAGCGATTCCCGAAGTTCTAAACATCCCACAGCCAGAACCCGTCCTACCCCTTCCCGAAGAACTAGATTCCTCAGGACGGCGCTTGCGTCGGCGACGGACAACATCAGAACCGATCGTTGAGGTGGATACCGCAATCATTGAACCGATCGAAGTGCCAGCAATTGAACCGATCACCAGAGAGATAACCACCGAAAAGTCATCTGCTGAAAAGCAATCGATTGTCAATGTGGTTCCAGCATTCGTACAAAATTTCCAGAAAAATTTCCAATCTCCCGATCGCATGAACGATCGTTTCCCAAGCCTGCATCCAATCTCGACACCAGCCATTGCAAAATCTAATGCAAACGTTGAGGCAGAACCCGACTTTGAGTCAGATATTGAACCAGAACCGTTACCAGACCGCCCCCTACGCAAAGTGATTCAGGTCGGCGTTGCCAAGCGTAAATTAATTGAATTAGAAGAAGAAGAAGAGGAGGAGGACGACATTCTTCCTCCAGTCACCGAAGAAATCTCCGCAATATTAGATGAGGACTTTGGCGAAGAAGAAGACGACGATGATGATATTGATGATGATAATAGTGATGACGACGACGGAGAAATTTATAGTGAGGCGGAAGCTCAACGGGATTTGACGGCATTACATGTTCAACAATTCATGCGGGTCATTCCCCTAGACCAGGCCTTAATGCCTCGGATTTGTTATGTTGTTGTCGATCGATCGGCGGAACTAGTCGTGCGGCCCTTGAAAGACTTTGGGGATATGGGTCAAGTAGCTGTCAGCAGCGATCAGACCATGACCCTCCCTATTTTTGACAATCCTCGCGGGGCTAAGCGGTTTGCAAATGCCCGAACGGAACGGGTAATTAAAGTCCCTGATAGTCAGGTGTTTCGTAAAACATCGGACAATTTACGCTCTAAAGGGATTACATATCTATTCATCGAAGGGCAGCTCTACAGTCTTTAATGCAGTTTTAAGGGAAACTATAGACAGACAAAAAAGCGAATTCAGTTAGAGTTCGCTTTTTATTAAATGAAATAATGACTTAAAAGTGATGACTTAAATTCATTAACCTCAACTCACGACCGACGACGGGCCGATCGGCGTGAATGGCTCAGATCATATTCCAACGTTGCTCCAATCCCAAATAGAACAGCCGCAAATATAAAAAACACCTCCAGCAAACTTCCACTACTGTAATTTTTAGTTACCAAAGTAGCGTACTTCACCGACATATCAGCAATGTACAGACTAAAGGCCGCAAACGCGATCATTCGCCAAGACTGGGAAGCCCGTCCACCCCAAAACGCCGTCAGCAACGCCGTCGCAATCACCACGAGACAAACATCTGATGCAACATAAATCCAATTAATAGCGCTCTTGTAAGGTCTCAGAAAATTGTCGATTTTGCTAGCCCACTCTGGCATCGTATTCGCTGGAGGTTCTGCGGCAGGAGCCGGATCTTTAATAGTGGATGGTGCAGCTTGTGGTGTTGACCCAGCTTGTGGTGTTGGCTTGACTTGTGGTGTTGGTTTGATGCTGGGCTTAGCAATAACAGGACTTGGCTTAATTGTTGGGGCCGCCTGTGCGATCGCGGGCGCTTCAAAAAAGTTGGAATTTAAGCCAACATTGGGAACATCTTTACGGCCACTACTGATAAATATCGCAAAGACAATGCCTAGTACTCCCACCACCATAACCATGGCCCATTGCAGCGGTTCTAAATTTAACTGGCGCTTAATCACCGCCATGACCATGCCATAAATCAGAAACAAATAGGCCGGAACATAAAACAAATCTCCTAACGACACATCAGGACTCTGCCCCAGCACCACTTCCCAATAGCCAAAGAGAGAAGTACCAATGCAGTAACATCCTAACCCAATCCCTAGTCCCAGCCACACATCCTTCCCGCTGACACTATTAGAACCCAATACATTCCGCAAACAAAGTGCAGAAGCAGCAAAAAAGGCAATAATCTCAAAAAATGCCGTAATAGCTAAATAAGTCTGGCTCGGGTCAGGGGAACTCTGAGTTAGAAAGTACATGGAGGCTAGAAAAGCCCAAATCGAACCAGCAATATAAATAGGCCGGGACGATCGCGCAGAGGTAGAAGATGATTTATCCGATCGGCTCATAGGAATTAACTCAAAAGCAAAGGACTAGAAAGACGAAAATTTAAAAACTGTATAGTGCCACAAAATACTGCCACAAAAACTATTACTTCCACAGAGAAGCAACAGGCGACCGGGAAAGCCAATCTAAGAATGCAGTGCGATCGATAGTGGGAAGATCTTGGAGCGCATCTAAAGCATTTCGGACAAACCCAGAATTACCAAAATACGCACGCCCGAGTCGATGGATTTCTTGTAGCAGAGAAATGATCTGAGCCTCTCGCCAAGGGGGTAACTGTAAACTGTTCAAAGGATCCGCCGTGAGAACTTGCTGCACCTCATCCGGTGTCATCGCACCTTGAAAGCGCCCTTTCTGGAATATCCCAGCAACATCCCTTTGAAATGCGGTCCCCTGCTTGGCACCCATTAGATCTTCAATATCTAGATGAGTTGTTTGAAGCATCAAGAGAGATGCCTGAATTAGAAGTGGCGAAACTCCTTCCTGAACAGGCATTCCAGACGGAAGAATGTCAGTATTGAGTTGATCCAGACGAATTTTCCCCCAGACACTATAGCGATCCGGCTCTTCAAGCAAGACACAAGCCTTACCTTGATGATCCGTCAAGTCTCTCCAAAGCGATCGTGCATCATCTTCCTGGTGCGCTTGGAACACACTGAGTAGACGAAACGTCATGCTCTGATAGGTCAAGATTGGGATTTTCTGGTCTTTTCGTGGATGTTGAACACTGGAAATTTCAACATCTTGCCGCCGCAAAATAAACATGACATTCTATGAAACTGTGGGCTACTGGGATTAGCTACCCCCTTTATATGTCAAAAGGCTACGCTTGACACATTCTGGCTACAAGTTTTTGTACTTTATGGAGGAGATTAGAAAAGCAAGGCGAGTCTAGCGAATTTAGATTAGTATCTTAATAGCATCTGGGAATTGAAGTGTCTATTGTCGTCAATGCTTCTAAAAGAGATCGTTGTCTAAAGTAGATTATTGATTTTTGAGGATCCTTAGCTCAGTGGATAGAGCAACCGCCTTCTAAGCGGTCGGTCGAAGGTTCGAGTCCTTCAGGGTCCGTTGTGAGTTTGCCTTAGTTACTTACCTAGATATGTTGATGTCGTTATGACTGAACTTCTTAAAAGCTGGATTGAGACCACGATGGCGAGTGCCGGGAATTTTGGCATAGCAATGCTGATGTTTGCGGAGAATATCTTCCCACCCATCCCATCGGAGTTAATAATGCCGCTGGCTGGGTTTACCGCTCACACTAAGCCGGAGTCAGGACTGACGGTAACATCGGTAATTATTGCTGGAATTTTGGGCACGATGGCCGGGACGATGCCTTGGTACTACTTAGGTGTTTGGTTGGGCGAGGAACGGTTGCGAACTTTAGCCGATCGCTATGGCAAGTGGGTAGGGATGACGGGAGAGGATCTCGATCGGGCCAACCGCTGGTTTTATCGTCATGGGGTCGTTGCAGTGTTTCTAGGACGGCTAGTACCGGGGCTGAGAACCGTTATTTCCTTACCCGCCGGAATTTCTCGGATGCGTCTAGTACCTTTTTTGGCCTATTCAACCTTGGGCAGTGGGATTTGGATTGCGATTTTGACGGGCGCTGGGTATGCCTTGGGTCAGAATTATGAATTAGTAGATCAATACTTGGCTCCAGTTTCAAAAATTGTAGTAGTGAGTTTGGTGGTGGCGTTCGGGGTATGGATTTGGAAAAAGAAGGGTCAAAAGGCTTAGGTTTTATGAGCTTTTATGACTTGGCGGGTAAACTGAGAAAGAAGTTGCGATCGTCGGTCTGGATTTCTCTAAAATGAGAGCGCAAACTGACATAGCCACTTGCAAAGTCATTAGAAAATTTCATGCATTCCATCTTTGTTGACTCGATCGCCGTCCATCTCCCATCCATCCATCTGATTGCCAATGGCTTTTTTGAGACTACTAATTTAAAAAGTCTGTTGACAAATCTCAATCAAACCAGCCCATTTCTCGGGCATTTATTGATTTGGGGAATTATTTTTGCGGAATCAGGGTTGTTAATTGGCTTTTTTCTTCCGGGAGATAGCTTACTGTTTACCGCAGGTTTCTTGTCGGGAGTTAGTCTTGTGCCGGGAGAGCCAACGCTGCTAAATTTGGGCTGGTTGCTGATAGGGTGCTTTGCCTGTGCCGTAATCGGAGATAATGTGGGCTATGCAACGGGATCACGCTATGGGCGAAAACTATTCCAGCGAGAAAATTCTCGATTTTTCAAGAAAGAGTACCTAACCACGGCTCAGTCTTTCTATGAGAAACATGGAAAAATGGCCATTGTTTTGGCTCGGTTTACCCCAATTGTGCGGACCTTTGCCCCAATTGTGGCTGGCATTGGGGCGATGAATTATCGAACATTTTTGTTTTTTAATGTCATCGGCGGCTTTGTTTGGACCTTTGGGTTGTTGATTGGTGGGCATTATCTTGGGAAGTTGATCCCCGATGTAGATAAATATTTGCTCCCGATTACAGTTGGGGTTATTTTGCTATCATTCCTGCCATCTGTTATTCACATTTATCAAGAGCGCAAGGCAAACCGCCGTTGAGTATGCCATTGAATTCCTCCCACGCAATATCGACACCTCTCCCGGCCAGCGCCCCGCGCAAACCCGGACGATCGCACTACTGGCGATTAATGCCCTTGGTCCGCCGTCAGAGAAAGACCTTATTTCAGGCTGTACTGTGTACAATTTTATACAGTGCAATTTGGCCCGTCTTGGCATATAAATCTCAGATTCTATTTAGAGTGATTGGCCAAGGCAACAAACCGGGCGATATTGATCCCATTATTGGAATTATTGATCTTATTATTTTTGCGGTAAGTATTTTTGCCTTGCAGAAGGTGGCTCAGTTTGGCATGGATTCGTTGATGGCAAAAGCGTCACTTGCCGTTGCCTTCGATCTGCGTAAAGAAACTTTTGCTAAATTGCAATCCCAAAGTTTAAATTATTTTGAGACCTCGCAAACGGGGGATTTGAGCTACCGAATGACGGAGGACATCGATCGCATTGGCGAGGTGGTCTATAAGATTGCGCATCAGTTTTTGCCCTGTGTGTTGCAATTAATTGGGGTACTGGGCTACATGATTTATCAGAGTTGGCAGATGACGCTGGCGACGTTGATTGTGGCTCCGATTTTGGCGGTGTTGATCGGCTGGTTTGGTGAACGGATGCGATCGTTTTCGAGTAGTAGTCAGCAGCGAGTTTCAGATTTGTCATCTTTGCTGGTCGAGACCTTTAGTGGCATTCGATTAATTAAAGCATTTGCTGCCGAAGACTATTCCACCACGAGGTTTGCCGCAGAAGCAGAGCGCAACCGAGAGGCAAAATTTAGCACTGAACGATTACGGGCAATTGAATATCCAGTGGTTGGATTTCTTCAAGTTCTAGCGTTTTGTGCGTTGTTTTTTCTAGGTGTTTGGTTGATTGCAGGTGGTAAATTGAAGCCGGAAGAATTTGGCAGTTATTGTATTGCTGTGACGATGTTGATTGACCCAATTAATCTATTGGCTAGTAACTACAATGAATTCAAACAGGGCGAAGCATCGGTCGATCGGATTTATGAACTAATTGATTTGAAACCTAGCATTGCTGAACTCGCAATCGCAACAGATTTGCCAGCAATTAAAGGCAGAGTCGAGTTGCGTCAAGTGAGTTTCTTCTATGAATCCGATCGACCTGTATTGCAAAATCTAAGTTTAACGGCACAACCTGGAGAAGTGATTGCACTGGTGGGCGCGTCTGGCGCTGGAAAATCGACATTAGTGAATTTGATTCCGCGCTTTTATGATCCGCAAGATGGAATGTTGTTGATTGACGATCGGGATATTCGCAGTGTGACCTTGAAGAGTTTGCGCCGTCAGATTGGAATTGTGCCACAGGAAACTACATTATTTTCTGGGACGATCGCGGAGAACATTGCGTTTGGTCAAGTAAATATTGATTTTGCTGCAGTTGAAGAAGCCGCAAAGGTGGCCAATGCCCATCAATTTATTAGTCAATTTACTCAGGGTTATCACACTTGGGTGGGTGAACGTGGTGTGAATTTGTCCGGTGGTCAACGGCAACGGTTAGCGATCGCCCGCGCTGTACTATTAAATCCGCGAATTTTAATTCTTGATGAAGCAACGAGTGCCTTAGATTCTGAGTCCGAAGCATTAGTTCAAGAGGCATTAGAACGGATTATGAAAGGTCGAACGGTATTTATTATTGCCCATCGATTAGCAACAGTCCGCAAGAGCGATCGGATTTTGGTGATGGAAAAGGGGGCGATCGTGGAATCGGGACGACATGAGGAATTGTTGGCGCAAAATGGTCGATATGCCGGGTTTTATGCTAAACAGTTTTCGTGATTTGTTGACGAGATGTGACTGGAAATAATCGGATCACGTCAGTAAATTATATCTTTAAAAAGTCCCCACTCATCCCTCACCATCAACTCGCTCTAATTGCCATAAAATTTGATTGCTTTCTTCCCGAACCCGCGAAATTAACCAACTACGCCAGACCCAATCTTCTTTTTTGGCCCCGATCGTCTTTGCCGTCAGTTGTACAATTGTTGCCAATTCCTGAGTCGTTAACAAATAATTGCCCTTCGCGACTTCATCCGCAATTCTCAGTCGTTCAATCGTCTCTCTTAAATTTTGCATTTCAGAATCCTCTTCAATTTCACTAACTTTCTCAATTGCTTTAGATAGTACGGATACAGACAATTTTTTAGATGAATCAAGCTCATCAAGTGCAAAAATCGGAAGTCCAACCCCATTGATTGGTGTAGCTTCTGACTTAATTTCAGGTTTAATTTCAGATTCAATCTCTGCCTTAACCTCAGGCTTAATCTCAGCCTTTACGTTCACAGCAGCACTAGCCGAAAATTGTCGCAGAGGAATCGGAGAATTGTGTGAAAACGATCGGGCAATCACATCGCAGCGTTCATTCCCTTCATCACCCGAATGTCCTTTGACATAGCGCCATTCGACTTTGCTAGAATGCAACTCATCAAGTTTTTCCCAAAGTTCTTTATTCAGAACATCTTTTCCCGCTGCCGTCTTCCAGCCCTTTTTCTTCCAGCCTGAAATCCATTTAGTAATACCATTTTTGACGTATTCACTATCGGTATACAGAAGAATTCCTTCCTTCTGACCCGATGCAATGTAGTACTCCAATCCACCGATCGCCGCCTGCATTTCCATTCGATTGTTTGTCGTAGCGGGAGACCGATCGCCTAACTCCTGAATACCACCGCCTTCAAAATATACAACTGTTCCCCAACCTCCAGGACCAGGATTTCCAGAACAAGCACCGTCAGTATAGATACGATCGATTTTGGCAATTGGCTGATTCATAATCACAAACGCTAGACTTTCAACAGAACATCTGAACCATTATCCACTAAAAGATGTCTGATGTGATTGGTGAAAAAATCGCGTTAAAATTATTGATGAGGACAAGAAATGCAAAATGCAAAACTAGAAAACCTCCGATCGCCATGACTTATATTAATCCCACTACCGACTTCGCCTTCAAAAAAATCTTTGGCTCTGACAAAAGTCATGACATTTTGATTAGCTTTCTGAATGGCATTCTCTATGGTGGCGAGCTTACTATTAGAGGCTTGGTGATTCTGGATCCCTACCAAGCCCCGAGAATTGAAGGATTTAAATCTAGCTATCTAGATGTCAAAGCACAGCTTTCCACAGGTGAATCAGTCATCATCGAAATGCAGGTTTTGAATATCGATGGGTTTCAGAAACGTATTCTTTACAATGCCACTAAAACCTACTCCGCCCAACTCAAGAGCGGTGATGGATACTCTGCAATCAATCCAGTCATCGCCCTCACCATTTTGGGCTTCAACATGTTTGAGGAAAGTGAAGGACCGATCGTACGGTTTATCTTGAAAGAGAAAACCATGCTCTTTAACTATCCAGTCTGTGACTTAGAACTTGTCTTTGTCGAGCTACCAAAATTCAAAATCGACATTCAAGATTTGACTACACTCACTGATAAATGGATATATTTTCTGCGAAATGCGTCTAAGTTAGGAGCAGTTCCAGACAGCCTTGATCAGATTCCAGAAATTCACCAAGCATTCGCCCTCGCTAACGAAGCCCAATTAACCGTTGAGGAGCGAGACCGCCTCGATCGGGAAATCTTCTTTATCTACGACCAACAAAAGCTTAAAGACAGCGTGAATCAAGCGTTAATAAAAGGTCTCGAACAAGGTCTCGAACAAGGTCGAGGTGAAGGTGAAGAAAAAGGACGAGTCGAAGCGACCATAGCAACCCAGAAAGACATCGCCCGCCGTTTGCTGGACGTGATGGATGATCAAACGATCGCACAAACCACCGGACTGTCCGTTGAAGAGGTACGATGCTTGAGATAAGCCCAATGAATCGACCTAATGAATCGATAAACTCTTGCCAAAAGGGTGTCACTTCCAGTTCGCAAGATACAATAAGATCCGATCGACTTAGATCAAAAATCGCCTTAGACCAAATTAAGTTGCGATCGTTAACAGTTCTGGAGTACCGCACACAATGGGAAGAGTCGTAGGGATCGACCTGGGCACCACAAATTCGGTTGTCGCCGTCATGGAAGGGGGCAGACCTATTGTCATTGCCAATGCGGAAGGAATGCGCACAACGCCTTCAGTGGTGGGCATGAGCAAAGACGGCGATCGTCTGGTGGGTCAACTCGCCCGTCGTCAGTCCGTACTGGATCCTCAGAACACGTTTTACAATGTCAAGCGCTTCATTGGTCGCAAACATACCGAACTCACTCCTGAAGACAAGCAGGTACCCTATACCGTGCGTCGGGATGAGAATAGCAATATTAAAATTAAGTGTCCGCGCTTGGATCGGGATTTTGCCCCTGAAGAAATCTCCGCCATGGTGCTGCGGAAACTCGCGGAAGAAGCATCGCGGTATCTGGGCGAACCCGTAACAGGTGCAGTCATTACCGTTCCAGCCTATTTTAATGACTCCCAACGGCAAGCCACTCGCGATGCCGGAAGGATTGCGGGCTTAGATGTCAAACGGATTCTCAATGAACCAACCGCCGCGTCTTTGGCCTATGGTCTCGATCGTCGTCAGAGTGAATTGGTTCTCGTCTTCGATTTGGGCGGCGGAACATTTGACGTATCCATCCTGGAAGTTGGGGATGGCGTTTTTGAAGTGCGATCCACTAGTGGCGATACCCAGCTTGGCGGCGGCGACTTCGATATGACGATTGTTAATTGGCTAGCTGAACAATTTTTAGAAAAAGAAGGCATTGACTTAAGGCGCGATCGGCAGTCTCTCCAACGTCTGACAGAGGCTGCTGAAAAAGCCAAAATTGAACTTTCTGGTGTGAATGTTACGGATATTAATTTACCCTTCATCACCGCAACCGAGGATGGACCGAAGCATATTGAAACGCGCTTAACCCGATCGCAATTTGAAGCCTTGTGTAGTGAACTGGTCAGTCGGTTGCGGCTTCCTGTTAAACAGGCTCTGCGGGATGCTGGATTTACGCCCCGCGATATTGATGAAATCGTCTTGGTCGGCGGGGGGACTCGGATGCCCATGGTGCAGGAACTAGTCCGATCGATTCTGGGCCGTGAACCCAATCAAAATGTGAATCCTGATGAAGTGGTGGCGATCGGGGCGGCAGTTCAAGCAGGCGTTTTGGCGGGTGAACTAAAGGATATTTTGCTGTTGGATGTGACTCCGGTTTCGATTGGCCTTGAAACCGTTGGCGGGTTAATGAAAAAGCTGATTCCACGCAACACCACCATACCAGTACGGCGATCGGACGTATTTTCTACTTCTGAAGATAATCAAACATCTGTCGAAGTTAACGTCGTTCAAGGCGAACGGGAAATGGCGAATGGAAATAAAACCCTGGGTAAGTTTAAGCTGATGGGAATTCCGCCTGCACCGCGTGGGATTCCTCAGGTTCAGGTTTCCCTTGATATTGATGCCAACGGTATTTTGCAAGTCACCGCCATGGATCGAACCACGGGCCGCGAACAAAGCATCACCATCCAGGGTGCATCAACGCTGAGTCCTGACGAAGTACAAATGATGATTCGAGATGCGGAAGTTTATGCCGACAGCGATCGGTTGCGCCGAGAAAAAGTCGAAAAACGCAACCGAGCAGAGGCCATGGTAGTCCAATCTGAACGGCAACTGCGAGAAGCGACCCTAGACTTCGGCATGAATTTTGTGGATCCTTACCGATCGCGGATTGAACCCCTAAATAAACGACTCCGCCAAGCACTAGGCGACAATGATGAGCGACTGATTGACATTACAGAAGCGGATCTCAAAGATTCGTTGTCTGACTTACAGCGGGAAGTTTACGATCGGAACCAAGAATACGAAAAAGAAGGCGGATTCTTCGAGGCAGTGAAAGACTTCTTCTTGGATGATGACGACGATTATTACAACGATTACACTTCACGTCGAGATGGCGGGAGTGGCGGCTACGACTACAATTCCGGTTCTTACAACTACGGAAACCAATATGGCACGGGACGTTATGGGAACTCGGGCGCATTGCCACCCAGCCGGAATCCGTCGTTTGATGATTGGTCTTCAGGAAATCGTTCCATAAATAACGGGGATTACAAGTTGCCTGCCGATCGTTCTGGTAACTACGACGATCGTTCAGATTCTCGCAATCAAAATCGTGAACCCGATCGTCGAGATAATCGTAATCAGAATCGCGACGACAATCGCTATGACGATCGAAACTCTAATCCCGACAATAATCGCTATGATGATCGGCCAGATTCTCGTAATCAAAATCGTTATGACGATCGGCCCCCTAATCGTGAACCCGATCGCTATGACGATCGATCCTCATCGTCGAATTTACGCCCAGACGATCGCTACGATGATCGCAGTAGCAACAGCAGCGGCAGTAATAGTAGCCGCCGTCAGGACAATTTCAACGAGGCTCGGGATGTTCGGGATTTAGGACAACGAGAAGATGCCCGCGATCGGCCACGAAAACCGGATAAACCAAACTATGACTACGATAACTGGGACGGTGATGAATGGTAGCCATTTCCGTTGATCTGTTCTTCTTTGTTGATAAATAGCCCGATTCATTTCCTATGCAAAACTTCCGCAACTACTACGAAATTCTAGGTGTCGATCGTGACATTGAAAACGATGAAATAAAACGTGCTTATCGTCGCCTAGCTCGCACCTATCACCCAGATATGAATCCGGGAAATAAAGAAGCGGAAGAACGCTTTAAGGATATTAATGAAGCCTACGAAGTACTTTCAGATCCCGATCGGCGCGCTCGATACGACAAATTTGGAAACTTCTGGAAACAGAAGGGCTTTTCGGGTGTTAACAAAGCCTGGGACTTTTTCAAGACTAAACCAGGCGACCAAAGCGAGGAACAATCTGAGGAAGACTTCAGCAAGATTCGAGACTTCAATGAGTTTTTCGACACGGTCCTGAATAACCAAGAAAGTTCTCGTAAAGGAGGTCGCCCGAACCGCAACAACGATCGGCCCAACCCCGACAACAGCGACTACTCGGGCAATGCCGTCCGGCCCAACAGTCGAGGAAATAGCCGCGATACCTATTTTAACGAGCCGCCCACCCGTCCCAACGCCTTCAGCGAAGCTCGTAATTCAGAACCTCGCCAAGATGTCCAAAGCCGAAATGAGTCCCGTAATGATGACTGGGGACCCTCTCGTAATGAGTCCCGTAATGATGATTGGGGAACCTCTAACAAATCCCGCGATGACAATTGGGGACCAAGCTCGCAACCACTCCGGGGTGGAAACGATCGGGGAAACAATCGGATGAACAACGATCGCCCCGAAGAACCCGCACCCCGCAAACCTCAGCCTCGCGATGCTGAAGCCCAACTCACGGTACCTTTAGAAAAAGCTTACAACGGTGGAAAAGAACGAATCCGGCTTGAAGATGGACGCTTACTAGAAGTGACGATGCCCGGTGGATTGGTCTCAGGACAGCGGATTCGGCTTGAAGGTCAAGGGATTAATGGCGGTGATTTATTTTTGACGATCGACCTAGTGGCCCACAGATTTTATCGCTTTGATGGGATGAACTTAGTGTGTCAGGTGCCATTGACAGTGCCAGAAGCCATATTGGGCGGAGAAATTGAAGTGCCGACCCTCGACGGTCTCGTGCGAATGAATATTCCCGCAGGCGTAAGATCTGGACAGCGCTACCGTCTGGCAAAAAAAGGCTATCCCGATGGCAATGGCGATCGGGGCGACCAAATTGTTGAATTGCAATACACGCTGCCCAAAGCATTGAGCGATCGTGAAACCGAACTCTATGAAGAACTTCGACAAATCAACATAAGCAATCCCCGATCGGGCCTGTATTAACTATTTTTATTCAATAAAAAAGCTTGCCTAAGACAATACTCAGGCAAGCTTTTTGAAGTTTAAAACTTGGATTTAGAACAGACCTAAAGTCAGCGCCTTATCAACCGGGAAGAGCGCGCCTGCACCGAGGTACAAAGTAACCGCTGTCCCAAATAAAAATACGGCCATCGCCAAAGGACGACGGAATGGGTTTTGGAATTTGTTCACACTTTCCAAGAAAGGAACTGTAAATAAACCCAAAGGCACAGATGCCATTAACACAACTCCAAGGAGCTTATTCGGCACCAAACGGAGAATGTTAAATACGGGGTACAAATACCATTCAGGAAGAATTTCCAATGGGGTCGCAAACGGATCAGCAGGCTCGCCGACAAGTGCGGGATCCAATACAGCCAAACCAACGATTAATGCGAACGCGCCCATGATTACCACAGGGAACATATACAGCAAATCGTTAGGCCAAGCAGGCTCACCGTAGTAGTTGTGACCCATGCCTTTCGCCAGCTTCTCACGGACGATCGGATCGGTCATATCGGGCTTTTTCAAAGTAGTCATGGGAAGGCTCCTAGGGTTAAGGTCTCTGGTAATAAATTTCTAAACTAACAAGCTTAAGATTTACAGAGGACCAGAAATTCCTTGCTTACGAATCATGAGGAAGTGAAACAGCATAAAGACTGCAATCAACCAAGGCAACACAAACGTATGTGCGCTGTAGTAGCGAGTCAGTGTCGATTGACCTACGCTAGGTCCACCGCGTAACAAATCTGCAATCAGACTGCCCACAACAGGAATAGCTTCTGGCACACCGGACACAATTTTGACAGCCCAATAACCCACTTGATCCCAAGGCAACGAGTAACCCGTCACGCCAAAGGATACAGTCAGCACTGCCATCACAACGCCGCTCAACCAGGTCAACTCACGGGGCTTTTTAAAACCACCCGTCAAGTACACGCGGAAGACATGCAAGATCATCATCAGAACCATCATGCTAGCGGACCAGCGATGGACAGAGCGAATCAGCCAACCAAAGTTGACATCATTCATAATGAACTGAACAGATGTAAAAGCTTCAGCCACTGTTGGCTTGTAATAAAATGTCATCGCAAATCCAGTTGCAAACTGAATAAGGAAGCAAGTCAGCGTAATCCCACCCAAGCAATAAAAAATATTGACATGGGGCGGCACGTACTTGCTGGATACGTCTTCGGCGATCGCTTCGAGATCTAAGCGCTCCTCGAACCAGTCATACACGTTTGCCATGGTTGGAAAG
>JANXNM010000854.1 GCA_025354065.1 Synechococcales cyanobacterium 340R_concoct_173_sub
CGGACCGGAAACCAAGGACTTATTTTGTCTAAGTCATAATCAACGAGTAGATCTAGATTGCTATTTGGGGTGGCTTCTCCTTTCGCAACGGACCCGAATACTCGTACATTAAAGGCACAATGTTGAGCAGCGATCGTCTTAATTTCTTCTTTTATGGCTGGGGTCAAGTCGTCAAGAGTCATGATTTCACCTCAATGGATTGCCACCTAGATTTTAGTATTACCTAAATAGCTTTTGGCGTGAGTCTTTTTACACTACTTAGATCGATCGGTCTTGGATTGATATCGATCGCTACACCCTCGACATAACAGCATTCAGTAAATCGGTTTATTTGATTTTTGTGGGTTCGATCGGTTTTTGATTTGTTAGATTTCTGATGTGTTGGATTTCGGGGTAGGTTCTATGATGGCATAGTGGAGTTAGCATTGATGGAGGTTGTGGGATGGAAATGGTTATCGATCGGGGAAATGCAACTTATACCTTTCCTCGGGTGGAGACTTCAGCCTTGGAGGAACGGTTTCTGGTGTTAGTGGAACAGTGGCAGCGGGAAACGGGGATGCTGTCGCTGGTGCAGAAGATGGTGATTCATCCGGCTTATCAGCGCATTATTGGGATGGGTCAGCCTGTGGTACCGTTGATTTTGCGGGAGTTGGAACGGGAGCCGGATCATTGGTTTTGGGCTTTGGAGGTGATTACGGGAGCGAATCCTGTGACGGGTGATGCACGGGGACGATTGGATCAGATGGCGGCGGCTTGGTTGAAGTGGGGGCGGGAAAATGGCTATCGATGGTAGGTTGGAGCCTTATCGAGAGATTTCGTTTCCTAATTTAGTGGCAACGGGTTATCGCGTTACGAGTCCTACGGCGACGGCTTACAATTGTTTTACTTGGGCGGCGGGGGAAGATGACCGTTGGTGGAATCCTTTGGCGCCGGAGAGTTCCTATTATTGGGTTGACGGTGTGCCTGCTGAGTTGACTATTGAGGCTTTTGTTCGGGCTTATGGGACGTTGGGGTTTTTGCCTTGTGAGGGTTCTGAATTAGAAGTGGGCTTTGAAAAGATTGCGTTGTATGCGACGGCGGATGGTGAACCGACTCATGCGGCGAGGCAATTACCGAGTGGGAAGTGGACGAGTAAGCTGGGACGTTGGCAGGATATTGAGCATGAGTTGGAGGGGTTGATTTGTGAGTTGTATGGTGCGGTTAAGTTGGTTTTGAGACGGGAAATTAAGGGTTGATAGGCGATCGTGTAAAGGACGATCGACTATCAAGCAATGGGTAGGGGAACTTAGTAACGTGATCTTTAGAGAAGTAGGATGCTACACTCCTAGGCGGTTCTTAAGGGTTGCTCGATAAGTAATGAATTCATCCCATGATAGAGTCTGATTCGCAATCATATCCCTCAACACAGAAGTACAGTACTTTTGCAGCTCACGAAATAGCTTTCTTCTATCTTCTCCATTAGGTATTAATTCTTCAATAAACTTCCCTTGATGAACAATTAACGTACGGTATCCTTTCTGAACATCAGACTCTTTAATTGATGTTAACTGTTCAAATCGAACTAGTACATCAAGATACTCCTCTTTACTTGAAACACAATGACAAGCAATATTTCCTTTCAATTTCTTCCAAGATTTATATTCATAAGGGCTTGCTAAAAATTCAACAAGTGTCATGGTTCTTATGAATTTAATAGTATCATTCCCAGTGTACATGGCATCGGACAATAGCGATAATGCGTGGATAATAGCTCCTGCGACTTCTCCATCCGAAGCCCTTAGAAATGAATCATGTAAGTAGAAATCTAACTCTAGACCTATGCCCTTTACAACAGCACATGTAAGAACAGAGCCTGCTATTAAGTGACTCTTACGATGTTCAGGATTATATATCATTGCTCCCAAATATGACCCTGACTCTGATTCGTCCCACGATCCAACAATGCCAGGAAGAGTATCTGGCAAGTCAAGCCTACAGCAGTAGAATCTAACCAAGTCAAATGCTCGCTCTGCTTTCGCCGATAAATAACGGAGTAATTCTACATCATCATTATGTGTAGAATTAAGAAAACAATCCCAATCAGGATCGACAATGAAAGCTACTAGGGGCGATGAATTTAATATATCAATTGAAAATCCTGTTAAGGACGTTGTAACTTCTCGAAGAGATTGCCCAGAAAGAGTTATTAGCTGTCGAACATCACTTTTAATTGGTAAATCTTGATTGTCCACAGGGTTATAAAAATTGAGATCTACATACCCAGGAGGTAATACTTCGATTTCTCCGATCGAAACTGGCTCTTCGACTAATAATCGTGATATTGGCATAATCACAATTTTTGAATTATTAGCTTGCTCAGAAATCTGATATAAGAGTTCATCCATGTGAAAGATAAAGAATCTAGCTTTTAACTAGGCATTAAGCACTTTTCATTTTAATAGTATCACGATCGCCCACCACCCCACCCCACCCAAGCCGCAACAAAAGGAAAGCCGATCGCCCCTTCGCGAAAAATCGATCGCCCCTTCTCAAAATCCTCCCATAGCCTTTATCATGACTTCCAGAGACGATCGAAGATGAACCATGGCAAACAACGACGGATGGACCTTAAAAAACGGTAGCCTCACCGAAGCCACCGCCCAGAAAGAATACGGGATTAGCCGAGACTTTATCATTCAAGGCATCCGCTCCGGCAAACTGGAATACCGAGAAGCCTCAATGTATGGAAATCCATGCATCAAACTATTAAGACGCCAGCTTGAGCGATACATCACCGCAGAACTTGGCGAACAATACCTCAAGACTCAGAAATCCCAAGACGAACTCCGCAAAATCAAAACCGAGATTAACAGCCTCAAACGAAAACTCACCGCACTCGAAAAACGGAAGAAAGAACTTGAGTCTTAACGATCGGCAGCTCATGCCCCAACAAAAGGAAGGACGATCGCCCTCCCCACAACTCAGTTAAAAAAACAAGTCGATCGCCCTTCCACAACTCAGTTACAAAATCCCAAACTCGATCGCACCTTCCCTAATGGAGCTAAAACAGCCTAAAGCCGTTGGTCTTTGACCGATCGGAGGACGATCGCCCTTTTCCTCAGCAAGCCGATCGCTTCCACTAAGATTCGGTTTGGAGTTTTTGAAGTTGGGCGCTCCAGAGTCCAGTAAAGCCGTTAGGAGCAGATTATAATTACCATACTGACGTAACAGAGATTAGCCCATGAGAGTTGTTACTTTCTTAGATGCTGAGACACGATTAAAAAATATTCTGGATCAAGTCGTTGATGACGCTAGTTACACTATTATCTCTCGCCAAGACGCTGAAGATGCAGTCGTGATGTCGCTTGACCACTTCAATAGCTTGATGGAAACGGTATATCTTCTAAAGAGTCCGGCCAATGCTGCCCATCTCAGCCAATCGATCGCTCAATATCGATCGAGCCAAGTTGTCCATCACGACTTAACTGATGACTAAAGTACTAGCTTGGACAAACGACGCTTGGATGGATTATCTTTACTGGCAAGGACAAGATAAGAA
>JANXNM010000035.1 GCA_025354065.1 Synechococcales cyanobacterium 340R_concoct_173_sub
ATTCCTGAAGATGGCGATCAATTGATTCAGTGGCTGACTAAAGGAATCACTAATGATCCTGAAGGACAAGGAATTAGACCAATATTGCAAACGCTAGAGCGATCGAAATACACCACCTATTTTGAAACATTACCGCAAGAAATCTGTGATGCGATGGATAGTCGGTGGACTGGTTCTAGTTCGTCTGATTTCCCAATTTCAGGCATTCAACTTGGGAATATTTTCATTGGTATTCAACCCTCGCGAGGCTACGATCGAGACCCTTCCCTCAACTATCACGCGCCCGATCTCGAACCGACCCATGAATACTTGGCGTTTTATCATTGGGTTCGATCGGTATTCAATAGTCATGCTGTCGTTCATGTTGGAAAACATGGAAATTTAGAATGGTTGCCTGGTAAAAGTGTTGCCCTTTCTGAATGCTGTTTTCCTGAAGTTGCCTTAGGTCCAATGCCGCATTTGTATCCGTTTATTGTGAATGATCCCGGTGAAGGATCTCAGGCCAAACGTCGATCGCAGGCTGTTATTTTAGATCATTTAACTCCGCCGATGACGAGGGCTGAGTTGTATGGAGATTTGCAGGATTTAGAGAATCTAGTTGATGAATATTATGAAGCGATGAATCTCGATCCATCCCGTCTTAAAGCGTTGCGGGAGAAGATTATTTGTTTATTAGAAGTGACGCAGCTCAATCAAGATTTGGGATTGCAATTGACAGCAGATGAATTACGATCGCGCTTTGAAAATACGGTCATGACCGGGTTAGACCGATCGCTCTGTGAACTAAAAGAAGCCCAAATTCGCGACGGACTCCATATTCTAGGTCAATGTCCAACGAAGAATCAATTACGTGACTTAGTGATTGCGATCGCTCGGTATCCACAAGCCGGACGAATTGGATTATCCAGGGCAATTGCTGAAGATTTAGGATTTGATTTTGATCCTCTCATGGCTGACCCAGCGGACAAATTAGCGGGTGAATTTCGGACGATCGGCGCTGCAATTGAACAGATTGAACAGATTGCGATCGGTTTGGTAGACCAGTTGATTGAAGGATTGCGCCCGAATTTAGGGGAATCCTCCACCACCGAACTTGATTGGATCGAAAAAACCCTATTACCCAACCTTTACAAAACCACCAACGAACTCACTAATCTACTCAAAGCCCTTGACGGGCATTACATCCCTGCCGGACCCTCTGGCGCACCCACAAGGGGCCGACCTGAAGTTCTTCCCACAGGCCGCAACTTTTATTCTGTAGACATCCGCGCTGTCCCGACTGAGAGCGCCTGGGATGTGGGTCGCAAAGCTGCCGAGACCTTGGTTGAACGGTATACCCAAGAAAATGGCGAATACCCAAAAAACCTCGGACTCTCCATTTGGGGTACTTCTACCATGCGGACGGGCGGCGATGATCTGGCCCAAGCTATAGCCCTTATGGGCGTAAAACCTGTGTGGGATGGTGGTTCTCGTCGGGTTGTAGACTTTGAAATTTTGCCTATCAAAACCCTGGGTCGTCCTCGTGTTGATGTCACATTGCGTATTTCCGGTTTCTTCCGTGATGCATTCCCCAACCTAATAGAACTCTTTGATCAAGCGGTCGCACTAGTTTCTAGTTTGAATGAATCAGCAGAAGACAATCCGATCGCGGCCAGTGTGATTCAAGAAGCCCAAGCCTGGACTGAAACAGGTCTCGATCCGTCGGAAGCATTAGCCCGATCGCGTTATCGAGTGTTTGGGT
>JANXNM010000063.1 GCA_025354065.1 Synechococcales cyanobacterium 340R_concoct_173_sub
TAAGCCCCACCTAAATTAACCAATTCACTCAAGAAATCAGCCTTCAACACCTCCGCATCTAATATCGGATCATCGACGGCTGCCGCCACTCTCATCAATCGCTGCCCATAGTCCAGAGCATCAATATAATCACGAGTATACAAATATCCAGGATTATTATGAGTCCCTTCAAACCCACGAACGAACTGACTTAACCCACCCGCCACTTTAACAACATCTTTTTCTAACACTGCTTCTAACCAAGCCCCTTCAGCCGCTGCCGCCGTTGGATTCGTTGCTCCTACTCGCACTAATTCAAACCCTGTATCGATTAGCTCTTGCAATAATCCACCATCGCGAACTGCAACGACATTTTGATAGCCATCTCGCCATAAGGGAGCGCTCCGCGTTGCCCCATTTATCAAAACTTGTGCATTCTCAAACCCTGCAATAATCTGCTCCGTATTCAAGCCACTCAGTGTTTCTTGTAAGAATTCAGCCGTATTGAGTCCAAACCAACCATTGGCCTCACTCGGTTTGCCTGAAGTTAATGCAATATAGTAGGGATCCGTGGTGTTGACTGAGCTATTATTCAAGGCATTGCCATAGTTCCAATTCTCTGTCCAGGCTATTTGGGTAAATCCACTCGTGTAGTAGTTCTCACCACCCCGATAGGAAGCTCCTACTGGCGTCAACACTGCATAACGCCTAGCGAAAAGACCGATCGTCCCTTGTAATTGAGTTTCCTGCGCCGCTGTGACAGTCAAACCATTCTTCGCCATCATGCCCCGCACTATGCCATACACTTGACTTTCAAAGCTCTTCAACTTCAACGATACCGTATCTAACGCGACTGACTTTGCAAAGGCCCAACCCGATCGTACCGCTTCCTGACGACTGACGCGATTATCCGTCGGGTCGTAACCTAATTTGAACAGGCTATTTAGCATTGTCTTCATTTGGCTGTGTAATCCATACACCTCTACGAGTTTACCGATTCCCAGCAGAGATGTCTTATGGCCTTGCAAGATTGATTTTTTGGAGGCCACTGTCGTATGTTTGCTTAATGCATCGATCGCCGTATCCAAGATTACATTCAAGGCTTCAAGGTACGTCAATTGCTGATTTGGATCTTGTCCCGGTAGATTCGGTACAGGTGGATTATCTGAGAATCCGGATGGTGCAGCCGTCCAGCCCGTTCCGCCACTCCCAGATGCATAACCCCAACCGCCGCCAACTCCAATATAATATCGGCCCGTTCCATCACCAGGATTATTACCGCCCGTTCCACCACTTCCTGGCTGACGATTATCAGGCTCTCCCGGTGAGACGGGATCAATCCAATTTGCATCATCGAGCAAGCCCGGTAAGTTCAAGCGCATGAATGAGTAGTCATACTGCATTTCATTCCCAGCCCGATCGATCGCTTTCAAATACAGTTTATGTTCAGCATTGGCACTGAGGGTACTAATTTGACTTAACGCGATGTTGTTAAAGTTTAGGTCTGAGGCATTTGCGGTAAGTCCGATCGTTTGTTTAGTTCCATTATCAATCCAATATTGTAATTGCGTTAGATTATCCGCATCCCGCAATGTTCCTGAGAAGACATCACTTGCATCCCAGGCCACACCGTCCATTAAGCCCGTTACGTTGGCGATTTGTGGTGCGGCGGTGTCGATCTTCACTCGTTTGACGGCTTGTTTAATTATTGCGCCTTGCTGCGATCGGATTATGGAGACTCTGAAATAAAGGGCACGATAAGGAGGATGCCTTAGCTATCCAGCAGTATGCCTATACATATATAAAATTTTAGCTTGGCGATCATACAATGCTCTAACTCTGTAATTAGGCTGATCATGTAATACCAAAAAACAAGTACTATCCCTATTATTTGGGATATTCCACCATATTGGAGATGTATTAATTGCTCCATTAATATTTTCTTCATGAATATAATTTTGCTTAAAATTTATATTCATGAAAGATCTTTCACACTTTAATTCTTTTCCGGCTTTGTTAAGAATAACAGTATTAAATTCTTGATATCCTTCTTTTTGAAGAATATCAAAGGCATCAGATTCCTTTACATTGAACTTATAGTACAATGTCACCTCTCGAATCTTATGACTTTCAATATAAATTTTAAGATTGCTAATTTTATTCTTTAATTTAGGATAAGATTTATAAAAATAATTCTCATCTTCCATATTTTCAAGAGACTCACTATGGGAGCAGCCAAAACACATTGCCAGAAGAATTAGAGTGATAAGTTTCATGGTTACAGACCTCAATATTTTAGCCATTAAATTAATCTACAAGTTTTCGATAACATTAGTAATTTCCTTGTACTCTTGCTTTATCAATATCGCTTTGAATCCAAGGTTCATGAAGGCTTGGAACGTATCTATCTTGTCTAACAGTGACATTTTGATCTCCCCAGATTGACACCTTTAAGTTTTGGAATATTCTTGCTGAAGACACTTTTACATTCAGCCTTTGGTCCCAACCTGAATAGAGAGCAAATGGGCTAGCCCTGAAGAATTTACCATTATAGTTGCTTCCATATTTAACTAATAAATTAGCTTCATCGTCATAATATCTAACGCCAAGAATATCGAATCTCTGTCCAGGATTCCAATTATAATCATCATACCAATAGTACCGAACATCCGTGCTAACTGAGAAATTTATGCCATTAAATTTATTCCCAGCTTTCTGAATAAGAATACTATCTGAAGACCCTGAAATATTTCCTGCTCCAGATGCCAATAATAAGTCAATATCTAGATTTCTTTTAACATTATCTGAACTGTATGATTGAGTTGCATTCAGACTAACCGAATAAGAAGCTTGTGAAACACCCATTGTCAAAAGAGCATTTTGATAATTTTGTACGATACTAGAAATTCTACTCCCAATCTGATTTTGAACGGATTCCCTAGCTTGTTGAAACGTCTTAAATTGTTGGAGCCAACTATAACTCATATACTTCTCTTTACCACTTCCTTCTAAAAAGTATATAAGATTTTCCTTTCCTCCTTGAAGATTTGCAAAACCAGCAGCTTGAGTTAATTGCCAATATCTAAGCGCGATTTTATCTATAGTTTCTTGAGAAGGTTGATCAGTCGATGCAACTGTAAAAGGAGTCTGAGAGATAATTTGTGAATTGATTGACGCATCACTATTTCCTGAAATTATATTGCACACTAATTTGATATTAGATCTAATTTTATTTCGAGAATCTGATAGATATACCCCCTCAAAAAAACCTTGACTACTTGTAGCATTTAATCCAGAACTAATTGCCTGATAGTAGTCATTGCCCATAGAAATAGCAGAAAGAACTTCAGAAGAATTTAGCTTATTAATTCCAAGCTGACTAACTTGTAGGCTGAATCCAACCTTAGTCAAAAAGCTTAGATTTTTATTTAATGAACCATTTCCTTTGATTGTTTTTAAGAAACTTTCTAAATCAAGACCTGAACTTTGAGATATGGGATTTCGCCATAGATTATCTAAGAAGAACTCATTACTACCATCTGGAGAGGGATTAAGAGAAGCATAAGCCCCACCTAAATTAACCAATTCACTCAAGAAATCAGCCTTCAACACCTCCGCATCTAATATCGGATCATCGACGGCTGCCGCCACTCTCATCAATCGCTGCCCATAGTCCAGAGCATCAATATAATCACGAGT
>JANXNM010000071.1 GCA_025354065.1 Synechococcales cyanobacterium 340R_concoct_173_sub
CCCTTCCACACCGTCACTGCCATCACCGAAAACAGGGCTACCCGAGCGTCCGTCCGCCAACCAACACCAGCTACTCCCAAGGCATTCAGCGCCTGATTCAATAGTCCATTACTATCATAAAGCCACTTCCAAGCAATCCCCGCCACCACCATGGAAACCACAACAGGCGTATAGAAAATCACACGGAACCATTGAATGCCCCGCAGTTTTTGATTGGCCAGAATTGCCAAGCCCAACGGCAATGTCATGAGTAATGGCACAACACAAACTAGATACAAAAGCGTATTGTAGAACGATCGCCAAAACAAATCATCATGGAGCAAAATCCGAAAATTCTTCAGCCCAATCCATTCCGGCGCACTCAGCAAATCGTATTCTGTAAAGCTCAAATAAAAGGCTTGGATGACCGGGTAAAATATCGTTAATCCTAACAACAACAACGCAGGTAATAAAAAGAAATAGGGGGTCAACGATCGCATATTCACACCCCACCGATTCAATGCCAAACCCGATCGTTCCGAGTGTTGCAGACTCATAAAATACCCACAAACATAAAATACCCATAAACAATAGAGGAGGAGGAAAATAATACTAGGCACGAATAACAGAAAAAATGAGAGCAGTCTTCAAAACCACACTCAACATAGCAAGCTAAAGAGCCTAAATAACTAAATTCCAACTAAAATCAACGGCTCTCCTAATCTTCTTCAACTTCAATACGCTTGATCGCGCGACGCGGTGGCATCACCTGCACTCGACGACGACTAGCAGGTTGGGCCGTTGGTAAATAAGCTTGATAGTCATCATGGATAAACTCGATCGTTCGACCCGATCGGTTTTGGCGAGCTAACAACACAAACATACCTACCAAGGCAATGCCGCCCCCAAACGTCAACATCATGCCACCTAACGCCCAGGGCAATCCCGACAACACTGACGTTGCGGCCTGCTCAGATGGACTACTTACGGGAGATGTTGGTTGAGGAAGCATTGCTGCTGATGGCTGCTGAGCTAGTGCGCCCGTCCGGACTTGAGCCGTCATTGTATCCATAACCGTCTGCTGACTACGAACTTGCAATTGGAGCTGCTCAATTTGGGCCTTTAATGACTCAACCTTGACATCCAACTTGGCATCCTCATAGGGCGATCGGCTTGGAACCGCTACCATAGGATTTTGAGTGGGAGGCATAGCTTGCCCCATCACCGGATTTACATTCCCTTGACCCAAGGATAATTGAGGAAGTTGGAACGACTGTTGAGAGGGCATAGATGAGGAACCGATCGTCAGACCACCCCGCATCATCACTAATGCCACCAATCCGGCTAATGCCGCACCACCTAGAAAAGAGGTTGTATCACTCATTGCTCTAGCCTTTTCGTCTGGATAAAACTCAACGGAACCAGTAAATATATTGTCAGGAACTGAGACCGCTCCACATAATAACCGCGATTTTCAACTCTGATCTAGTAATTCATAACTAATTTTCAATATCACTACTTTAGGTAGGTGTTTTACTTTTAAGTTACGCAGTCACGATATAAAAAATTTATCCTAATTTACCCGATCGCCCGGAACACAGGGCAAGTCGCTTGTAGTCCTCCTGTAGTCCTAAAGAAAGATTATCCCTTATTCAGATTTGCTAGAATAAAGGAAGTTACTCTACAGAATTCCATCAAAACAAGCCATCCTAAATTTTTGTCTATGTTTATGTCTACGTCACCCGATTTAAATTCAAATACTTCTGAAACTCGTCTGGGTAGCTACTTAATAGAAGCTGGATTGATCACGCCCGCGCAGGTTTCAGTTGTGCTGAATGATCAGCGGGTGGACACTGATATGCGGTTTGGGGAAGTGTTGGTAGCGCGGGGATGGGTTAAGCCCGAAACAATCGAGTTCATCATGACTCGGGTGGTTGAACCCGAACGTCGCGCAACTCACGATCGCAACCTTGCTGAATCGCTTCCCGAATCACAGAAGCAAACCCAAGCGTCACAAGCTCCAAAAATACAACCTTATCGGGTAAAGCATTTCGCCGATCATTCAACCGAAACCCTAGTCGCTCCACCAGCACAAGCCCAAAAATTGACTCCACCGCCCTATCCCCCAACGCCTCCGGTGATTGCTCGTGCCCGCAGTTTAGACGGGGACTTTGAGCTTGAAATTTTAGACTCTCTCGTCGATATAGGTCCCCTAAGTGGGGCATCTAGTGAGGCATCCAAAACCAATGCCCGTCCTAACGATCGTAAACCCCTTCCTTCGGTGCCTGAAGATGGCGGCGTTAACTGGGCGGGTTAAAGGTTTTTAGAGAGGACTTCAGGACTGAAGCTTTTCACGACTCGCCCTGCCCCACGCAACTCAGACCAATAATGACGGCTCACGGGATCATCGCTGGCGCTATCCAATGAATCGATGCCGATGCCATTGCGACCATACTGGATTCCCGAGCTATGAATATACTCATCATTACCAAGATAAAGCCCCACATGAGTTGCCTTAATCGGGGTTCCGAAGAATATTAGATCTCCAGGTTGAAGGTGTTCTAGAAGTTGGGATAAATCCTGCCAGGGGATCGCCGTTAAAAATGACTCTTGTTGATAAGCATCCCGTGGCAACTGAACCCCGATCGATCGAAACGCCGCCTGCATCAAGCCCGAACAGTCATAATTGGGAGCCACAGTGCCGCCCCAGAGATACTGATTGTCCACCGTCATGGCCTGACGAGCAAAACCGATCGCATCAACCAACCGTGTTTTAATTTCTAAGGCTGTCACCACGGGCGCACAGTACTGCGTCTCACTCGCCACCAATTTGTCCCAATCCGCCGGATCCAGCCAGCCCGGATATTCGTCCTCCAGCAATTTCACAGTTAACGGAGCGATCGGTGCAGTACTATCGATTTTTACATTCCTCTCCCCACCATTCTGAAAATTGATAGCCTGGGGATCTATAGTCAACCACCGATCGGGAGCGGCCTGCGTCACCAATGAATTTAATTCAGGTGAGCTGTAGAGATTTAAATTGTCTAAAATTCGATATTGCACTTGATCTTCAACCTGTCGCATAAAGCCAGCCTTACCATGCCATTTTTCAAAAAAGAAGCCCAACTCGAACTCCAAGGCGATCGAATTCTAGATGCCATCTGGAAAGCCTATCCTAAACTCGCTAAAAATCAACTGGCCCTAACCTGGATTGTCTACGATCAACCCTTTGTTAATACTGGCGGAGCACTCAAATCCACTGAATTTTGGAGTCAGATTCCTCGGGGCTTCAGCTATCGCGGGGTCGAGTGCCTCTATCCGGCCAGCGTCGTCAAACTATTTTATTTAGTCGCTGCCCACGAATGGCTAGAGCAAAGCATGATCCCCGCCAGCAACGAACTCGATCGGGCCATGAATAACATGATTGTGGACTCCAGCAATGATGCCACGGGCTTGATTGTGGATATGCTCACGGGCACCACCAGCGGCCCAGACCTCGCGGGCGGACCATTTGAAACCTGGAAACATCAGCGCAACCTAGTCAACCGCTACCTGCAATCGCTTCAATGGGAAGAATTGAACAGCATCAACGTCTGCCAAAAAACTTGGGGCGATGGACCCTATGGACGGGAGCGGGCTTTTTACGGCGAACGTCTGGGCAACCGCAATAGCCTCACTACCGATGCCACCACTCGAATGCTCCATGCGATCGTGGGCGGAGTCGCCGTGTCCAGTACCCGATCGCAATCCATGATGGATACCTTAGCCCGATCGATCAATCCGGCGGCCCTTAAGGCTGATCCAGAAAATCAAGTTACGGGTTTCTTGGGTAATGGTTTGCCCATTCACGCCCGCCTCTGGTCCAAAGCTGGATGGATGAGTCAAGCTCGTCACGATACGGCATACATCGAAACATCAGACACCATGCCATATTTATTAACTGTTTTCACCGAAGGGAAAGAAAATAGCCATGATGAGACTCTTTTGCCCTTCATCTCTCAACAAATTTATGCAGAAATGCGATCGATTTCTAGTTAAATATTCTAATTAAACAGTAGTGGAAAATACAACTAACTCAGTATTTCGCCGTGATAATAAAAAATGTGTCCTAGAGTCAAATCACTAAAGTTTAGCAGTCTCGTGTAGGGCTGCTTTTTTATTGGAGTCATCGAAAACAATTAATCCCGACAACTTGCTTCTCTCTAGTTGGTAACCTCGGATACTTCAAAAATTTGCCCATCAAAATCTTTTACTAAGAAGTTCAGAGGCCGATCGCTACGAATTTTATGCTTTAAATCAAGACGTTGGGTACGCATCAGAATCTGGTCGAGGCATTCACGATCGAAACAAATATGGCGGTGACGAGAATTTTCGCCCATACTCGCCCCAGAAATAACGTGAATCTGAACATTTTTACGCAGTTGATACCACAGGCCATCATTTCCCGCACCTCGAACCGTTGTGCTACCCGCTGCCCCCGAGAGATACATCGGATTAATGCCCGCTGTACCTAGAGATTGCTCGTAATTATAGTAATAGTGCAATGGAATATCCGCTGCATTCAACCGCAACACACCCGCATAAAACTGCCGCGCCGCCTCTAAGTCCGATACCATCACTGTGTAGACCTTCGGCGCACTGGTTAAGAACATCCACATCGCGCCGCCATAGGCCGCCAACAACATCACCATGATCCCCTGAGTCGAAAACAAGCCATCACCAAGCGAGGCCCAAAGGCTAGCGATCGGAACAATCGGGAATAGGGGTGTCATGCTAAATTGCCTTGGGAATGGGGAACAGTGGGGAGGGTGGAAATAGGGACAGCAGCTTCTTTTTTCAATATTACCAATATTTTTTCAGGATCAGAACACTTTTGACAGGTTTGGATTCCCGGTTTTTGAGCCGGATTCCAAGTGTGATCTTCAAAAAGCTGTTTTTAAATTGAACCCGCGAATTATCATATCGGTGTTTAGACTTAAAATCTTTGTTTTTTAGCCCCCACCCCCAATCAGTGTCACTTCCAACCTTCGCTGAAGCCAACCATCCTTTAATCCGATCGCTTTCCCAACAAAACGATCAAGAACTGATCGCGCTGTTTCAGCAATATCCCGACTTGGGTCAGTATTTCGTGACGATTTTTTGTCGTTACAGCGGACTGGTGTATCGGGTCGTTCAACATGCTGCTAAGTCTCCTGTTCAAACCGACTATCTTTTCGCCTTGGCATGGCGACATGTGTTTAATGAATTAAGTGGTCTAGAGGTTTCGCAACTAAGCGCAGGGTTCCAAGGATGGCTATTGTCCACGGTTGCAGACTGTATAAACACGATCAAACTCCCGCCTGTGGAAGAAGTTCATTATGATCTTCAATCTGCGTCTCCCCCGTTTTGGTGCTATCTCGATCGTGCCCTAGATGAGATGCCGCCGACCTTACGGCTAATTATTGTGATGGCTCAAACGTTCAACTGGAGTGAGACCCGAATTTCGGCATATCTTGAGGCTGAAGGCGAAGTCATGCCGCCCGCTGAGGTCCGTCGTCAACTGGAAGCAGGCTATCGGCTCTTAGAAACACGCTTACCTGAAGATATTCGATCGATTTATTTGATGAATTCTATGAAAGCTTGATAACTCTTGGTCTATTTTTGGGTAATACTTAGGCAATATTTAAGAGTTGTGCGCAAACCTGTGCATTCTGTATTCCATTCTTGTCTTCATCTATTGGGAGTTGTCTCCGTGAAACGATCGCATTGGTTTGTCATTGGAGCAATTTTTTCATCGATCGTAAGCTCAAGACTGTTTGTAAAGCCTGCCTATGCGGCAGAAATCACCCGTCAACTAAATCAGCACCAGTTTGCCACCAAATTACCTTTTGAACTGCAAAAGAGCGATCGGCTTTTAGAAGAGGGCATGAAACAATCACAATTCGGCAATCTGGCCGCTGCAATTACAAGTTTAAAATCTGCGGCTGAAAGCTATCGTTTACTCAATAATCTCGAAGGTCAACAGCGGGCGTACGGGTATCTCAGTCAAGTCTATCAACGCCAAAACCGCACGACTGAACTGGAAGATGCCCTGCGCCAACAGTTACGGTTTGCCCGATCGCGCCAAGATTTTCCGCAATTGATTCTCAGCTATAACCAAGTGGGTGAACTGTTACTGAGAAACGCTAATACCGCTGAATCTGAAAAGAGTTTTGCTGAAGGCTTACGCATTGCCCAAGATATTAAAGATGTCCCCGGCCAAGGTCGATCGTTGACTAATCTTGGACTGGCCGCGATCGCACGAGGCGACTATACCCTAGCCATCACCCATTTGAATGCGGCTATCAGTCGTCAACATCTGACGCTAAATGTAACCGCCGAAGCTGTTGCCCACAATGCCTTAGGCGATGCCTATCGTAATTTGGGTGATTTCCAAAAATCGGCGGGATCCCATCTAAATGCCTTGATTTTGGCAAAGACAGGTGAGGATTATGCCACCCAAGATCGGGCGATGACGGGATTAGCGATCGCCTATAAAAACCTAGGCGCAAATAATGAAGCCAAAAGCTGGTTAGACAAAAGGATAAATGCGACGACGGCCTCCAGCCCAACCGATCGGGCTAATGCGCTACGGGCGATCGCCGAGTTTTATGAGCAAGACGGTGATTTGGCGGCGGCAGATCAGTATTACAGCAGTGCAATTGTGGCCGCAACCCAAACAGGCGAGTCTCAAATGGCTCAATCGTTAAGCCGAAAACTAGAAAATATTCGTCGCAGTTATCATCTCGCGCCGCGTCGTAAAGGCTAGTAATTCATAGAAAAATGAAGCGTTTGGCCTGATGATTCGGGAATATCTGATCTTTAGTTCGGTATCACGTATCCTCTGTAACTGGAATTTTACGTTAAGATTCCAGAGACCCAGCCATCTCCAAGCCACTATGATTCAGCTATACCAATTTGAAATGTCCAGCTACGCCGAGAAAGTCCGATTTATTCTGGACTACAAGGGTCTGGACTATAAAAAAGTTGAAGTGATTCCAGCCATTGGTCAAGTCGAAATTTTTAAACTATCGGGGCAGCGACAAGTCCCGGTTCTGAAGGATGATGGCACTGTTGTAGCGGATTCCACGGCGATCGCGGAGTATCTCGATCGGAAATATAGCGATAAATCTATCATCCCAACGGATGGTAAGTTACGCGGGCAAGTGATGATTATGGAACAGTGGGCTGATGAGATTTTTGGGATAAATGCCCGAAAAGGTTTATTCACCAGCATGAGCCAAAACCCTAGCTTCCGATCGGCGTTGTTGCCACATACAACTCCTGACATGCTGAAAAACTTAGTTAGCGCCATACCATCATTTGATTTCTTAGGTAGTTTGGGCGCGCCTATGGGCATGTCTACGGATAAAATCAAGGACGATATTCGTCAGAATCTATCCTGGCTTTGTTCTATTTTGTCAGAGCAGCCTTATTTGGTGGGTGATGCGCCGACGCTAGCTGATTTCACCGTGGCCGCTCTCAGTATGTATATCAAGTTCCCAACTGGTACCTACATGAGTATACCGGAAGCGGTTAAAGGTCAAGGTGTTCCGGGGATTGCGGACAATGAGCTATATGGCACCTTCTGGAACTGGCGTGACAAACTATACAGCGATTTTCGTCATGCAGGCGCACCCATTATTCCAAGTGGGGATACGGGTCGCCCCACGTCTATTAGTATTGATTAGAAGATTGATTAAATGCGATCGTTGATAGAACGATCGTTTCCAATGAAAAGCAAATGCGTAGATCTTTTTTCAGATCTACGCATTTTAAATTGAGACAACAGGATTTGAGTTCACACACCTATAGAATTATCCTCTGGCACAACAACGGGTTCAAGCACACTACTCTCTAATTTCGCCAGCAATACCGCATGAAGCACATTACCCATCACATTCAGCACCGTACAAAAGCCATCCGCCAAACGGTTCACCCCCGCCAAAATCGCTACCCCTTCTACAGGCAATCCCGCCGCTGCTAACACTGTCGCCATCATGACAATGCCTGCTCCTGGCACACCCGCCGTACTAAAGGAAACCAGAAGCGTACTCATGAACACCGACAACAGCAAATTTTCCGTCAACGGCACTTGAAAAAGCTGCGCGATAAAAACGGCACTAAACCCCTGCATAATCGCTGAACCATCTCGCTTTAACGCAGTTCCCAAGGGAATGGCAAAACTCGCGATCGGTTGGGGAAGATTATAATTTTCGATCGCATCTTTCAACGCTACAGGCAACGCTGCATTAGAACTCGCCGTACCAAAGGCCAAGGAAAAACTCGCTTTGAAACTTTTAAAAAAGAACCCGATCGGAATTTTAAAACTCAACAACAGGAGAACATAAATGCCAATCATGATTGAAATAGCAATGATGTTACCCAAGACATAACTAAATAAATTACCAATCACCCCCAACCCTTGATTGGCAATCACCGAACTCATCAAAGCAAATACACCGATCGGCGAAGTGTACAACACCATAAATAAAATCTTTTCGCTAATTGCATAGAGGCTTTCAATGAAGCTGACAAACGGCTCGGCTTTAGTTCCAGCTTGTTGAATGCCCACCCCAATCAAGGCCGCTGAAACAATTGTTTGCAATAAGTTTCCCGAACTCAAAGCAGCTAAAGGATTCGTCGGAATCAATTCAATCAGCCATTGGATTAAATCCGGTGCTTTCGTAGACGTTTCGATCGCCGCAATCTCGAACCTTGTCAGGCCTACCCCAGATTGCAAGCCGATCGCCGTTGCCATACCAATCACCACAGCGATCGGACTCGTCAGCAAATATCCACCCAGAAGTTTGATCGCATATCGCCCCACCTGCGCCGCATTCTTGACCCGTGTCAAGGCCAAAATCAATGACGAAAATACCAACGGCACCACGACAAACTGAATCAGGCGCAAAAAGACCTGACCCAAGGGATCGAGTAAAAAATGATCCAACGGCATGACAGCGGACGGAAACCAATCATGTAATGCCGCACCAACACCAACACCGAGACCTAAGGCGAGAAAAATCAGGGTAGAAAGAGTCATAGATTCGAGCAAACGAGTCTAAAAAAACATCGAGTAAAGTACTATTGGATTATTTGTACCAGACTTCTCATCTCAAACCTGATACATCTGATACGGAGGAAACATTATCAAGACTGGGAACTTGACGATCGGACTCCCACCGTTCCAAGACCACCGCATTAGCCACATTACCGATGACATTCAGAACCGTATGGAAGCTATCCATTAACCGATCGACCCCCGCCAAAATCGCCACTCCTTCCAAGGGTAAACCCGCCGCCGTAAAAATTGTGGTCATCATGACAATGCCAGCCCCCGGTACACCAGCCGTACTAAACGAGACTAAGATAGTGCTGAGCGCGATCGCTAATAACAAATTCGGAGTCATCGGAATGTCATAGAGTTGCGCAATAAAAACCGCATTAAAGGCTTGCCCTACCGCCATACCATCGCGCTTCAATGCAGTGCCTAAAGGAATCGCAAAACTTGCGATCGTTCCAGACAGTCCATAATCTTCAGCATTTTTTAACGACACAGGCAACGCTGCATTAGAACTCGCCGTCCCAAATGCGAGCGATAAACTGGGAAAGAAACTCTTGAAAAACCTGAGCGGCTGGGCTTTGAGTAAGAGCAAAATCAATCCATAAAATCCAATCATTAATCCGATCGCCAACACCACCCCAATCATATAAGTCAATAGCCGAATCAATATCCCAACCCCTTGGTCCGCAATCACCGAAGCCATCAATGCAAATACACCGACAGGGGCAAGGTAGAGAATTAAAAATAGAATTTTTTCACTGATAACATAGACACTTTCAATAAAGGCAATGAAGGGTTCAGCTTTCACGCCCGATCGTTGAATTCCAATCCCAATCAATGCACCAGAAATAATAGTTTGTAGCAAGTTACTCGTACTCAATGCCATCAAAGGATTGGTCGGAATCAATTCCACCAGCCAATTAATCAGGTCGGGAGCTTTTCCCGTCATTTCAACCTGAGTCTGAGCAAGGCCCGTTAAGCCTACACCGGGTTGCAAGACAAGTGCCGTTACCAAGCCCACCGCCACGGCAATCACACTAGACACCAAATAACTGAACAGCAATTTAGCGGTATATCGTCCCATTTCAGACGCATTCTGAATCCGGGTCAGCCCCATGATCAAAGCCGAAAAAACGATCGGCACCACCACAAACTGAATCAGCCTCAAAAAAGCCTGCCCCAAGGGCGCTAACAAATAATGATTTAGGGGAATGATCCAAAAGGGAAACCACTCATGCAACGCCGCACCGAAGCCCGCACCGATCGCCAAGGCCAGAAGAATAATTGTAGAAAGACTCATTGATTAGTAGGGGTTTATCGCGAGAGATTCACTCTTAAAACTTAGCGCAGATCCATCCCGTAAAATAGTTCTATAGGAACATCACCGTCCCTCAAACACCCAAAACCAACAATTCCACGGGTATGAAACGTTTGATTCACCAATTTTAAAGTTAGTCCTTCTACTTATAGAAAAGTGAGCTAGACTAAACCACCCCGACCGCAGAACCTTAGCCCCCACTCCTTTAAGAGGATTCCTACCCTTGAACGCGATCGCCCCCCAACCATTAACGCTTCCCAAACGTGTTTCGACGGCACTCCTCAATTCTCTCGCCTCCGGTGTTGTGCCGCGCGTCGGTGTGGAACATTTGAGTGTGGGCCGGGATGCAGAACTTGCGACCTTGCAACAAGATTTGAATAATGTTTCAGAAGGCGGGGCGGCGTTTCGGTTAGTGATTGGTCGCTATGGAGCGGGGAAGAGTTTTTTATTGCAATCCATTCGATCGCTGGCGATGAACCAAGGGTTTGTGGTGGCCGATGCCGATATTACGCCAGAACGACGATTGGCTGGATCAAATGGTGAAGCACGGGCAACGTACCGGGAGTTGTTGCATAATCTGGCCACTAAAAGCCGTCCAGAGGGTGGAGCATTGTCAATTATTTTGGAACGGTGGATTGCGGGGATTCAATCGCAGGTTGTCGAAGAAAGCGGCAAAATACCCCAAGATGAAGGGTTTGATGGGTTAGTTGAAGATAAGATTCGATCGGTGATTCAAACGATCGCAGATTTAGTGAATGGGTTTGAATTTGCGAATGTCATCATTGCCTATTGGAATGCCTATCGATCGGATGACGATCGGACCAAAGAATCGGTATTGCGCTGGTTACGGGGAGAGTTTTCGACTAAAACAGAATCGAGACAAGCAATCGGGGTTCGGGTGATTATTGATGATGACACTTGGTATGATTATATTAAATTGATTGCTAAGTTTGTCGCAGATATTGGCTACAAGGGATTACTCATAATTTTGGATGAAGCGATTCATTTAACTAAAATAACAACTAGTATTTCACGTCAAAGTAACTATGACAAACTCTTGGCAATGTTCAACGACACATTGCAAGGACGAGTAAGTAGTCTCGGAATCTTTATTGGTGGCACGCCGCAATTTCTAGAAGATCCTCGTCGTGGATTGTTTAGTGATCCGGCATGGCAGCGCCGTACCCAGCAAAATCGACTGCTTTCAACCTCTGGGGTAACCGATGCAATCGCTCCGGTAGTGCGCTTAGAGCCGTTGAGCGATGAGAGTTTGTTGGGATTAATGGAGCGATTGAGTAGTATTCATCAATGTCATTACGAGTATGAATCTCGGTTGGCAATAGCAGATTTAGAAAGCATATTGCAGGTGATGCAATCGCGTATTGGTGGCGGGACAGGTGCAGCTTCATTGTTGACACCTGGAGAATTAGTTCGTGACTTTACAGGGGTATTGAATGTCTTGCATCAGAATCCAAGTATGTCAATTGATGTAGTACTGCATCAGAAGCCGCATGTGATGGTTCGATCGGAAAAATTTGAAAAGGTTTCTGAAGAATTCGCAGAGTTTACGTTGTAATCTTTTTATTTTACAAGATCAATTGTGTTCCTAGCTTCATAATTGCAGCACATCTTCAAAAAGTGTCATAGAATTTAACTTAATAATCCCATGTCAAACTCATGAAATCCGCTATCAAGACGATCGTAATTAGTATTTTGACTATCACGGCAAGTCTTGTGACATTCACAGTTGTTGCCATTATTCATCCACCATTACTAAAACCCTTAGTCGCTCTCAGAAGGCCCACTCGATCGCTTACATCTCTACCCATCGTGGGCAATGTCCTATTAGCGGCACAAGCTCCTCAGATTAGCGCTTCTGAATTGAAACAAACTCTGGACCAACAGCGTGGGGAAATTCTATTGATTGATGTTAGGAATACACCAGAATTCGATCGGAGTCATCTTCCGGGAGCAATTCATAT
>JANXNM010000127.1 GCA_025354065.1 Synechococcales cyanobacterium 340R_concoct_173_sub
AACCATTCAGTACAACGCGAATCAAAGGGATCATTTAGCAAATTGCCTTGATCGTCTTTGTCCGATTGCGACGGAACAATACTGTACCCATAATCCAAACAAGCCATAGCAACTGGATCATTCTTACGGAAAGTAATCCGACGGATGAACCGTTGTGCCTTAGGAGGATGCCAGCCCGACGATGCGCCCGTCAGCAAACTCTTAGTGCCCGCAGGTTGTACGGTGGTGCAGCGGTTGGGGACTTTCAATCCATGTTTTAGGCAATACTCACCCACAACGCGGTGAACTGTTGCTTTCCAGCGAGATAAGTATTCTTGTTCTTTAGATTTGAATTCTAGGCCGCGCATGGTGTCTGGGCGACCCGCTTCCCACCAATTTAGCCATTCAGTACCAAAGGCTTGAACAAAGAAATCAAACAATCCAGTGAATGATACGCCCACGATCGGGTCCATTAACCGGGACTTTTGATAACGCGGTTCAGCGAATTGGTGATGTAGCAGCGCAGCAACCGTCAAGCCGCCCGCTGTAAAGGCATCATCCTGCGCTTGATAATCATTTGGATCAATCTGATTAAGGTGAATCTCTGAAAGGTTGCAGTGGAAGTCTTCTCCGATTATTTCGCCGCAGGGATTTAAACCATATCGGCCTAAACGATGATCGATTTCTTCGGTGGACATATCAGATTTTAGATTGAGTAAAAACTCAGCACCTTTACCTGATTCATAAGCCGTAATGAATTCAATTTGTTGATCACGGGTTCGCAACAAATCAGCACTCGATCGGGCGATCGCTTCGGGAGCATATTGAATCGCACCTTCACCTGAATGAAATTGTTTACGCACGGCATCCAGAACTTCTTGTTTCGTCGGCTTGTGATGGTACACACGGGTATGGTTGGCCATCCGATAAGCATCCCGCTCTGGATCAATTCGCCAGTTGCCATCTTCGCCCTGTTGCCAGAGATTATCTTTAGCGGATGCGAATTCTGTATCTGCACTATTCCCTTGACGCATTCCCGCAGATCTTCTGATATTACCAGCCACAACGCAGGCGGCGGCTTCATCAATCAACAAGCAACATTCAACGGGGCTAAGTTTACGCCCGATCGCCTTATTCAAAATCTGCACACAACGCTCATAAAGCGGAGGTAATTTAACTGGATTTGCAACTCCGCCAAAGCCCTTGAGCTTTTCACCAGCGGGACGAATATTGCCGAGATCGATCGTAACTTCGACATCCCCTGTAAACCTAGTGTCTGTGGAAAGTTCGAGCAACCGCTGATAGGAATCTACCCACCCGCAACGGCTATCTCCAGCGATGATTTCAACAGCATTCCCATTGAATTGAATTTCAGTCGTTTCAGCCCGATCGGCTTCTGGAACCGTGCCAATGCCCCAGCCCATTTTAACAATCAAACGATTGCGGATTTCAGGAAGACAATTTGTATATTTTGGTTCAAGAATTGCACCTGTACCGCAGCCCATCATGGCCAGATCCATCATCAAACCAAACGCGGCCCAGTCCACCACATTAGTACTCGTGCAGTTGTAAGAACCATTAAAATTCTCAGGCTTTGTGACCCATTCTGTTCCGCCCACCCATAGCCAACGACCCGACGGTAGACATTTGAGTTCCTGCTGCATCTTGCGGACGATCGCCGTTTCTTCGGGGGTGAATTTTCCCAATTCGACTAATCCTTTCAGGGTCCTTCTCGTCACCTCAGTCCAAGATTCACGCTGGCTTCCGGTAAGCTTACGGCTATAGGTGCGATAAAAAA
>JANXNM010000132.1 GCA_025354065.1 Synechococcales cyanobacterium 340R_concoct_173_sub
CAGTCGAACCGCCAACACCAACACCAACGCCAAGCAACACCGCCCCAATGACTACGGGGGAATTATTCACAGCTTTGAAAGCGCGAGGATACTCTGGCGGTGCGTCCACTCTCAGTCTGAAATTAAACCAGGCGCGGGCTATTCAGCAGCTTCCACAAGGGCTAGAAGAATACGGCGTGGTCGCTGATTGGGACGTGCGGGCTAATGCTAAGGCCACTAACAATCGGGTCCGATGGTTGCGCTTTGACGGCTGATGATTGGGCGGTTCATACGGCGATCGGCTCTTCTTCCCACTCAATTTCGTAACTCCATTCCGATTCCTCTTCCATGTCGGAGAGTTTTACATTATCCAAAGTCTCTCCCTCATCAGGTTTTGGAGGTTTTTGTGGCTGATCCACACCCCTCTGTAGAGTCTTATCAGAGGGGTGTGGATCACCCTGTTCAGGTCTACCAATTCCGTTCTGAAAACGGGTTTCAGCGATTTCAGTCAATTCATTAAAAGTTTTAGCATCAATCCGATAAACCCGAATCGGCTTTCCATTGAGACGAGTTCGACTGCCAATCAATGACAATCCCACTTGACCTAAAAGCTCACCCAAAATCTTGACCGGGGAAGCGTCCGATTTCACGGAGTAGTTCAAGCCACTCTTAACCGCCCCGTTCATCTGGAGACACCGATCGGCAAATGCAATCATCTCCGGTGAATCCTTCGACAATGAACGCTCTTGAAGTAACGAAACCATCTCAGGCAATCCGATCGCTATTCTCACCCGCCGCGCTGCGAGGGACCGATCGGCATCAACAGCAGATCCGCCTGTCGATGCCCTGACCGCCGTCGATGCCAGTTCCTCACCATCTGGAGAAAACAACTTTTCAAACTCGCGCACCTTGCCCCTCAGGTCGTCCCGATCACTTTCGATGAGGGACAGAGTTAATCCGCCTCCATCGATGCCGTAGAAGTGGCATAGCTCCCAACGGGCAAGCGATCGGCGTTCCTCAGAAGGCAGGCGATCGAATTCCGATTTAACTTTCAGGCTTTGGGCCTCGATGTCAGTAAGAATTTCAGCATCAAATAAAGCGCGGTCCTGTTTCTCCTGCCAGTCCGCCGCCGCCGCCGCAAACGATTCACCGGAAGCATCGACACAGACCGGGGCGATTGTATGTCCATGGTCTTCAAGCAAGGTTTTCAAGGAAGCCGCTGGGGTGGCTAGCCAAAGGTTATCCGCCGCGATTAAACGAGCTGCACAATCGACGGAGAAAGCTTGGGCTTCTGACAGGTCTACGTCAGAAGAGAGCAGCGATCGGTTGAATTTATCGAGTTCGAGAATTCGATTTTTGATGATGCGAGGGTTAGACTCGTTACCCCATTTACCAGTGACGCGACGATGGGGCGATACCCAAACAATGCGAGGGACTGTCTCACGGACGCGGGTGAGTGCCTGACGCATTTGGCGAGGGGTGATGGAGCAACCGCTGAAAGTTGCAATGACACCAACAAACCGCCCGGACTCTTCCCAGCTCAATCCTTGGATGACTGAAGGTGAGGTGACAATAAATCGAACGCCCATCGCTTCGAGTTCGTCGAACTTCCCAGCGATCGCAAGCGCCGCCCGTGGGCACTTGTCTTGAATGGTGACGGAGTTAATCACCGCACATCGATCAGATCCAACGTAATTGGCGATTTTCTCAGAGGTGACACGGGCATCACAAGCCCAATGAATCAAGCCTGTATGCGGTAGTTTCTGGGTAATAAGTTCGTTCGTTCCTTCGATCGCTTTGGCTACGGTCGGTTGTTTGGTCGGTAGGGTTAGCCAGTGGGTCACGTAGGGGTCAGGCTTGCGAGTGTTCTTTAGGTAGAACTCAGTTTCACCGGGTCGCAGCTCACGCAGGATGTCGAGTTCGACGCGGGTTAGGTCAGCGTCAAAGGCGAGAATCCGCTTTGCAGTTCGCACCGCTTCAATAAATACCGCAATGATTTTAAGACGGTCTTTCTTGCAGGTTGCCCCTGTGAGCGCGTGGCGTAGACCGTGGGTGATTTCGTCTAAAAGCAAATCGTCAAGCTCACCCGCAAATTGATTTATTAAGTTCACTTTGGGGAGAGAGTCATAGACGATCGTGAGACGATCGCTCAATACGTCACCATCGCTGTAGGTGCCCCGATTACGGTCAAGTTTGCCGTCATTCCGATAGTTTGCATCTAAGCCGATCGCCGCTGCTTTAGCCAAACTACGAAGGGAATAGGGCGCTAGGAGTGAATTCCCGGCTGTTTCCCGCGCTGCTAACTTAGTTTTCCCGGTGCCCGTGCCAGCGTCAGTGAAGACTAGTCCTGTCTTGGGAAAGTCGGGCGCGTCGTTCTGGAGATTGCGAGTGTGAACGATCGCGTTAGGGATTGCCAGTTCAAAGGATAGTTCTATCTTGAGAGCAAATTCAGCCGGGGTCAGGGGATTGTCTAGAATCCGCCTCACCACCGCTTCACCATGAGCCACTAGAACGTCGTCGATGCCCTTGCCAAGCGTAGAATCCCAAAAGCAGATCCGAACGGTTACGCCGCGTTTTTCAAGTAGTCGCGCTCGGTGTAGGAATGCGTTGGCAACCGATCGGCGGGTGGCTGCGCTCGTGTCCATATCAGGCACAAGGGTGATCCGTCGTCCTGGGTTTGCGAGGTCTGAAAGTCCTTTCGGGAGCCGTGCTTCTGGTAGTGGAACCCTCTCAATGGTGTGGCCACCTGTCTTGCCTGATTTTCGTTTCCCGATCGGACGCTTGAAGGTTTGATATTCATTTTTCTCAACGCCACCAAACGCGCCAAAACCAGAGATCGCGGGATAGCCGATACCCACTAAGGCAAGGGCTTTAGGTGCTCCCTCACAGTCGAAGATAGAGACGTCTGGGGAGTGCCTGACCTGTTCCCAGAAGGAACCGGATAGGGATAGGGTGACGGACAATTCGGCGTTAATCCGTTCTCGGTAGGAACTGGGGACGATGGGATAGAAGTATTTCAGTCCTGACCTTGCGACGGCATCGTAACGCCGTCCGTCTGGGGAGCCGTCGAGATATCGCAGTTGGAAAAATTCACCCGATTCTGAGTAGAACGCGATCGCACTCGATCGGGTTTTTGGTACCCATGATTTGCTGACGTTGCGCTCTAGAGCGGTAGTTAGGCTCGTGTCATGGGTTTCCGGGTCATCTGCGACCTGGCGCGTATTGGCTGATAAGAGATCGGCGGGAATTGCCCACTTAGGAAGGGATAAGGGTTTACGATTTGCTGGATAAGGGTTAGACATTGGAGTTTCCTCCGTTCTCGATCGCAATCAACAGCCGATCGACAATCCTCGACAGCCATCGACTATAGGGACTAGCGGTTATTCGATCGATTAACCAGCGCCGTAAAAAGACGGTGAGATGCTGTCTAGCACTATTTTTTAGTAAACGCTCAAAAGCCTTACGGACTGTGCGATCGAGTTGGTTAAGGCGATCGT
>JANXNM010000186.1 GCA_025354065.1 Synechococcales cyanobacterium 340R_concoct_173_sub
TTGAAGGAGATTCAGCAGATATCAGGCTTACTCGTAGGCGGTGAAAGCGATCTGTATCAGTTTTCTCATAAGACCTTTCAGGAGTTTTTGAGTGCGATCGAACTAAAAGATCAAGATCAAGGTCATCAGTTGGTTGCCAAGCTCCAACAAGGAAATGAAGCACTGACAGACTGGGAAGAAGTCGTGAGTTTTTACTGTGCGATCGTCGGGGCGGATGCTTTGGTGAATGCAACGCTCGCTAGTCCAAGTGGTGAGACATTAAAGCTAATGCGGCGAGTTGTGATTGAGGAGAAGAGTTCGATCGTGCCCGCCTTACGAAGACAGTTAGAAACAGAGCTAGAAAAATGGGCAAGTGTGATGACTCCGATCGCCACGATCGAAGCAAACTTCCGACGAATGAAGAGATTGGATACCAAAACTGAAATTACATTAGAACCGATGCCAAAAGAAGCGATCGACTGGATGAAGCAGGAACAGCTATTGGGACAATTCCAATCTGTTGTCACCGATGAAATAAAGGCATTTTGCTTGTGGTTGACGACGCTTGCAGGATTACAGGTGGAGGGTAAGCTTTTTACTTATCGATCGGCAACTGAGAGAGAAACACAACAGGTTAATGGAACTAAGGAGTTTGGTCCTTATATTGTTCGTCAAGAAATCAATCCTCGATATGCAAAACTCATGAACTATCTGGTCACGGGACAATGGAAAGAAGCTGACCAAGAGACCGATCGTGTGATGCTACAAGTGTCGAGTCAAGAGGAACGGGGGTACTTGGATAAGGATGATTTAAAGACGTTTCCCTGTGAGGATTTATTAACGATCGATCGGTTATGGGTCGAAACAAGTAACGGTCACTTTGGGTTCTCAGTGCAGAAAAAGATTTGGGAAGAATGTGGAAGCCCGATGTCCTACAATGACGACTACGAAAAGTTTATGGTAAAAGTGGGATGGATGATTGGCGATGACCTTGTGAGCTACAGCAACCTAAAATATTCGCCCTCTCTTTCTCTGAAGGGAGCATTACCGTCGCGGGTGGGGGGTGGGGGGCCGCACGTTTTATTCTCTTTTCTCGCGCTTTTCTCGCGCAAAGACTTGTAAACTGTAACACTACTGCGTTTCAGCCCTCAAATAAGAATAACTTATAGCCCCATTTTCTACGACATAATGCACCTTTCAGAGATCTGTTACCTGGTACCTGTTCTTTCCCTCCCATTGTAAACTAAAGAACCTTGCCCAGCTTTAGGTTGGGCGGGGTGGAAACTGATTCGCATTGACGAATTTCTCCGCCACCTTTTTAATTTCCTCCACCGGGGCATCCCACTCCTCCCAGAGAGATTTTTGCCCCGGACTCACCTTTCTCGGTTTCCCACGACCGACGATCTTTTTGAGCAACTTACTTCCCCAGCGGTTTTTCTTCTCCTTTTTCTCCGCAGGTTTATATCGCTCACAAAACCGTCGATAAGCCAGCGCACAAAGCTCCAGCCCCGCCGCCAGCGCCATAAATGCCGGATGCCACTCCGTGATTCCATCCAGGGTCAGCCGTTCATAGCTGCCATAGTTGCTAAAATCAAAGAAAAATCCCCGCTGCATTCCCGCTGCCTTAGGATTGGCATGGATATAGCGCAACGTATTCAGCACCCGCCGATAGTCGCTACTCGGGAAACCCACGGAATGATACCGCTGTTCCCAGAAATGCCCTGTCCGATTCAGCATTCGGTTAAAGCACATCGCCGTATACCAATTCAACCAATGCATAATCTTCGGCAATTCGTCAGCAATCTCAGGCGAGATTAAATAATGCACATGATTACTCATAATGCAGATGCCATACAGCTTAAAGGCATACTTCTCCTTGCATTGATTCAACGCATACAGCAACACCTCCCGACATTCAAGCCGAACGAGTTTGAATTCACGATTGTTACAGCGCATCGTAACGTGATAGCAATTGCCAGTTAGAAACAAACGGATTTTTCGCATGATCCGTTATTCGCGATAACCGACGATCGGCCCTCAAGCTCCAACGGAAAAATGTGAGAAGTGAGAATGTTGAATTAAAGCATTGTATAAAACGCAATGCTAAAATATAACTATCTTCATTTTGTAGTAAGAGGCGATCGCTATGACCACCCTCGACCTCATTCAGTCTAAACTCATTCACTTAGATGAACCTTCTCTTCAACAAATCTATTCCTTCATGGAGCAACTTTCCACAGCCACAAGCTCAAAACCTGGAGTCCTAAGCCAACTGCGCCAAATCCAGATCAACGCGCCTACAGACTTCGCGGAAAACCTAGACCACTACCTAAATCAATCTCACAATGCCTCAAACTCTATTTCTTGATACCGGGTACATCATTGCTCTGATCAACACAAAAGACCAATATCATGCCAGTGCGATCGCCCTTGCTGACAAGTATGAGACATTCCCCATGCTTACGACCAGTGGTATTCTTCTCGAAATTGGTAATGCACTATCAAAGAACCATAGAACTGAGTCAATACAAGTTTTACGCTATCTCCTAAACCACGAAAATACCACCGTCGTTCATCTTACGCCCGACATCTTCAATCTCGCCTTCGATCGATACCAAAATACCTAGACAAACAATGGGGATTGGTTGATTGTTTATCCTTCATCACCATGGAAAAGTATAGTCTTCGCCAAGTACTCACCTTCGATCGACACTTCGCTCAAGCCGGATTCGAGGTTTTACAACCGTAATAATAAATCACCGATCGCCCATTGAATGCGCCGATGGTCTTACGATCGACCGTAGGTCACCAACCGCTCAATCTAAAGCGGAAAAACGTGAGACGCTCTGGAACCGTCATCGCATATAGCTTAGGCGATCGCCATAAATATTCAAACTTTCAGCGTCATCATCTACAAAGAAGAAGATATGTACATCGCCGAATGCCCCGAAGTTGGGACTGTCGATCAAGGCGAGACCATCAAAAGTGCGATCGAAGGTTTAAAAGAAGCCACTCGTTTATACCTCAAACAATTCCTTATCCCCGCAGCCTCTCCTCGATTGCTCACCAATGGAAGTCAGCTATGCCTAAACTTCCACGCATCTCTAGCCCCGAAGAGCGACCGCAATTTCAACCGATCAAACTCACCCTCAAATTTCTCGTCGAATATAGCAGTCCATACCATCAAACCCAACCTCTTACTGCCATAATTATAATACGATCAGCATAAAATTCAATGGACCTCTAACAGACTCTCTCCACCGATCTTGTAAAAAACAAACCGATCGGTTCTAATCAAATGAAACATCAAAATAAATCCCGTGACCACACTTTTCGATTCACGCAATCTCAATACTCTCTGGGCTGCCATTATTGCCGAAACCCTCGTGCGCTGTGGATT
>JANXNM010000204.1 GCA_025354065.1 Synechococcales cyanobacterium 340R_concoct_173_sub
TGTGTGTATAATTGGAGTTGAAGCAATAGTCGGGAGGGCGATGGGCGATGGCATTGACCAAGGCGAGATTTGAAAGCTTTGAAACGTATCTAGCGGCTGAGCCATCAGATTTGCCGGAAGCTCGTTGTGAATATTGGAATGGAGAATTGATTCCGGTTATGTCTGAGTCTATTGGTAATGATACGATCGCAAATTTTATTTTTTTGGCATTACTTGCGATCGGTTTACCGTTTAAACTCGTCAGACTTGGTAGCATAGAAATTGTCGTTAATGGAAAACCTCGGACCCGATTCCCCGATTTAACAGTGTTGGAGGAGATTCATTTAACTCTTCTCAAACGCCGTGCGACGATTAGTCAAGACATGCCTGCGCCTAGGATGGTTTTAGAAGTTGTTTCTCCTGGTGATGAGAAGTCTGATAATTACAGACGAGATTATCAAGAAAAACTATATCAGTATGCCGATCGGGGAATTCCTGAGTATTGGATTATTGATCCCGATCGGGAATGGATAATGGTTGGATGTTTGATCCAAGGAGAATATCAATTTAATACTTTTCGGGGTAACGATACTATTGTTTCTCCGGCATTTCCTGAATTCATATTGACGACCGCAGAAGTCTTGGAAGCTGGACGGTAAGCTTTTCATGAGGGTTCGCGGAAGGTATCGAGAGAAGGTTCATTGAATGCGTCGTCATCTTCAGTATCAGGAATGAATTCTACTTCCATACGAATACGGACTCTTCCTGTCTGCCATTTGCTATCTCCGAGGCGTAGAATTTTGCAGTCTACACCTGATTCATCAAACAAGAGTGTGCAGGAAGATGTGATGTAACCATTACCATCACCATGACGTATCGGAAAGTCAAGATCTTTGTCTTGCTCTTTAAGCGATTCTTGATAATCCTTTTCTATTTGTCGCAACCCATTTTCTATAATCCCTTTAAATTGTGAAATACGATATGTCTTCTCATTATATTCTTCTCCACGATGGTATCTATTCTCAGGATTAATACCAAATATGGTAATTACATCATCATTTCCACTTTCAGCAAGAATTTTATCTGGATTCATAAGTCTATTTACCTTCAATTAGATACAATATAGAAATCATTCTGAACATTATAGACCTTCAGCGGAAGCTATCAAGAGATTTATCGATTGGTTGTGATGTTTCATTCTGAGTCTCAATCCGATCGGGAACGAATTCAGCAACAATCCGAAATCTCAATCGCCCTTCATTCCAATTTTTCCCAGGCTCAAGAACTCGACAGACATAGCCATAGGTGAAGCAGTCTTCTGCGGAGGATTCTTCCGGTAAGATTCCAGATTCCGAAAGCGCCTCATGCAACTGTTGAGAAATATCATCGTGGACATTCTCAATTCTTTCTGCTATGAATTGCTCTTGAATGCCAAGAGTATCAAACATAATGACAGAATCTTTTGAGAGTTCGATCGGTGGATGGGAAGAAATAGATTTAGGTTTGGTCATTTTTTTAGATTGGAGAACTATTCGCGAAATTCGTCTAAAGAAGGTTCGATCGGCTGATTTGAAAGATTCTCGCCTTCTCCCTCTAGAATGAATTCGGCAACTATTCTAAGTCTAAATCGCCCTTTTCTCCAGACTGATCCGGGCTCTATTATCTGACTAGGAAATCCTTCATTAAGCCATTGCTCATGATCGTTTTCATCAGAAAATACCATACGTTTTACTAAACCTCTATGAAAGTCATATGAAAAACTAGTTGCGTATGTTCTGACTATTTCATCTACTGTATCATTTGTTATTCCCAATTTACCTAGTAGAACTATGGCATCGTTTGGTAATTCTGAGAAATTATCTTCGTTCATATTCTTAGTCCAAGCTTTTGTATATTTAATTAATTGGCTTCGATCGAATTCCTAATTTCGTCTAAAGATGATTGGACTTCAGAGCTAGCTTCTTCTAAATCAGGTTTAACCTCTACTTTTAAATAAATTCTTCCGCTATTCCATCCATCTAAATTTATCCCGTCCAATAAGACTCTACAGGGAATTCCATAATCAAGCCACGCATATCTGTATGAATTTACGTCATTCAAAGACAGATGTACTCTGAGATTATTGATTAGCTCTTTTTTAGAAAATAGATTTTTTCTAAGGTGAAAAATATGTCCACGTGGAAGTTGGAGAAGATCCGCATCTAATGTAAAAACATCATCATCGGATGCTGTTATCCAGCCACAATCATTTGACTCATTCAATACAGGGTTTTCCAGAATATCTCGATCGGGAAAGAATGCTAATTTTAGTCTAAGTCTTCCATCTATCCAACTTTTGGAACTATGTTCATGCCTTATGAATTCGCAGGGGACCCCTTCATCAAACCAGTCTAAATCAAAACCGTCAGCAGCATCTTGCCCGAATTTTTCATTTATCTTACTATAAATAAAACTTATACTAGTCAACATCATCTCTGTGCTTATTTCATGATAGATTGACAAAAATTCAACAACTGATTCTTCAGGTAATATGAAACTTCCATTTTTAGAAATGTTACTCATTGATTATTTCCTCTGTTAGTATCTTAGCCAGATTCGTTTGATAAATGATTACGCTAATTAATTCATAAATCCTCCCCACCGATCGCCCCAATCCGATCGATCGCCCCCTCAAAAACTACAATCTTCTCTTCAATTTCTGCCAACAACTGATCCCGTTGTAACACCTGTTCTTCAGCCTCCCGCCGCAAAACATCACCCAAAAACGATCGGGCCTCATCGTATCGATCGGGAATTGAAATCACCAACAATTTCGATCGTTCTAACAAGATTGAATTCAATGTTTGATTAATCGTTTGTCTAAACGTTCGTAATACCGTTATTTTTACCTTTTGTTCAAAATCCAACTTCAACAACTGACGAATCGCAGGTTCCGCCGCCACCATATTGGAATAATCATATCCA
>JANXNM010000260.1 GCA_025354065.1 Synechococcales cyanobacterium 340R_concoct_173_sub
GCTTGCGAGGCTGCCACTCGAGGCAGTCGTGCCGCGGCTCAACCTGCTCAGGTTGCGCTACCGGGAGGCGCCGGAGCTCTTCACCCCCGATACGCTCCTCGTGCTTCGCGAGGCCGCGGCACGGGCCAAGGTTGCGAAAGCTTATTAATCCCGACTTGCGGAGCTGCCAATCCAATGCCATCTTGGCTATACATCGTCTGCAACATTTGCCGCACTGTCTCCCGCAGTTCCTCATCAATTTTAGTGACCCGTTTAGCAGGCTGACGCAACATCTTATCGCCCAACTGAACCACGTCCAGCGGCGGATTCTTTACTTTTTTCTTATCAATCACAATAGACGACATACTACTCATGGGTTCAATTCTCGGAGGCAATTCACGCAAAGGGATTGTCTGTATTCTAGCGAAGTCTGGACCCTTCCTTACAAAATGCTCAGCCAAAGTCGTCCGCTAAAATGCTCGCTAATCCTTAACTTAAACCCTAAAATTTGACCGCCAAACAAATACTAAAATCCGAATCTCCGTCATAATAACCAAGCAGTTCCATAGGTGCCCAATCATGGCCCGATCGCTCTACCAAGCTGAATATCTCCTGCGCGAAACCCTTCTCGGACTGCGGCGTGGTGGCTGGATGAACTGGGCCGCAATTAGCACAGTAGCGGTGTTGTTGTTGCTGTTTGGCATTGGCTTACAAGGCTCATGGCAACTGGGCGAATTTTTCAATCGCTACGGTAACCAACTGGAAATTTCGGCCTATCTTGACACGGGCGTAGCGGCCAAAGATTTACAACCCACTATCCAAAAACTCCCGAACGTCACTACAGTCACGCCGATTACAAAAGAAGAAGCTTGGGCCGCACTAGCCAAAGAGCTGGGTTCGACCGATCTCAAAGCAACCACCGCACAACTATCAGGCAATCCGCTCGTAGATGAAATTCGGGTCCAAGCCAACAGTCCGACAGCAGTGGTTGGTCTGGCTGAGGCGTTGAAAAAAGTGCGGGGGATTGAAACAGTGCAGTATGTCGGCGAGGTGGTGAAGCAAGTGACGGAACTAAATCACAATTTGCGATTTATTAGTTTCGGGGTGATTGGCTTTTTGACTTTAAGTGCGATCGCAGTCATCACCACCACGTTGCGCTTGGTGATTGCGGCCCGTTCCCAAGAAATTGAAGTTATGCGGCTGGTGGGGGCCACTCGGATGACAATTTATCTGCCATTTTTGCTTCAGGGCATCACCTTTGGTCTAGCAGGCGCAGCGATCGCGTG
>JANXNM010000271.1 GCA_025354065.1 Synechococcales cyanobacterium 340R_concoct_173_sub
TTTGGTGGTGATTAAACATTGGTCCCATGCTTGGGTAAAAGAAGGTGCGGCGACCTATGCAGAAGTATTGTGGTTGACCCATGAATATAGTTCAGATTTAGGCCGATATTATTGGTTAGGACAGGCGCGAGAATATTTAGATGAAGACAGCAGCCGCTATCGTCGGCCCCTCGTGACGCATGTCTATCGGGAAGCTATAGAACTTTACGATCGGCATATTTATGAAAAAGGTGCTTGTGTCTATCACATGATGCGGACTGAACTAGGCGATGAATTGTTCTTTAAAACCATGGCCACGTTCCTGCATGACAATGCTCACAATACTGTGGAGACCATTGATCTGCTTCGGGCGGTGGAAAAAACAACCGGGCGTAATCTAACCTTTTTGTTTGATCAATATGTTTATCGCGGTGGACATCCTGACTACAAAGTTGAATACAGTTGGGATAGTGATTCTAAGCTTGCAAAAGTGGCGGTGACGCAAACGCAAGTGAATGATGGAGAAACAGATGGATTGTTTGATCTGAAGATTCCGATCGGATTTACAAGCAACGCTGTCAACAAGACATTCACCGTCCGAATTCACCAGCGTGAACAAGCCTTCTATTTCCCATTGGAATCCAAACCTGATTTTGTTAGCTTTGATGTTGGAAACAATACGCTTAAAACGGTCGAACTTGCCTACCCATTGCCCGAACTCAGTGCCCAACTTGTGCAAGATCCTGATTGTCTTTCCCGTCTGAATGCCGCAGAAGCGATCGCGAAAAAAGGGAATCTCGAAGCACTCAAAACCTTAGAAAAAGCATTGTCTACTGAAGTATTCTGGGGAGTTCGGCTGGAAATAGTCGAGGCGATCGCCACCATTAAACTGGATCAAGTTGGCGCAGTGTTAACCCAAGCGCTGCAAGATCCCGAAGCCCGCGTCCGTCGAGCGGCCATCATTGCCCTCGCTGACCAAAAGACTGCCGCCGCCTATCAATCCGTCAAAGCGATCGTCGAAATGGGAGATCCTAGCTACACGACTGAATCTAGTGCGATCGCAGCCCTGGGAACCTTTGCTATGTCAGGATTACCCGATGCTCCCGATGAATCAGAAGTCCTAGGGATTTTGAAATCGGTTTTAGAAACGCGGGATGGTTGGAATCAAGTCGTCCGATCGGGTGCGATCGCGGCCCTTAGTAAAATGAAAACCTCTAGTGCTGCCCTAGAACTTCTGCAAACTTACACCAATCCCAATATTCCTCAATCCCTTCGCTTGGCGGCCATTCGGGCGTTAGGGTCGATTTCAACGGGACAGAATCCACCCCAACTCGAACAAATCTTAAATCGTCTACGGGAATTGTCCTGCGATCGGTTCTTTTTCACCCAGCTCGCGGTTATTTCGTCTTTAGGACAAATGGAAACAACGAAAGCGATTCCATTACTCAACAGCTTTGTGAATCTTCCCGATGGCCGAGTCAA
>JANXNM010000341.1 GCA_025354065.1 Synechococcales cyanobacterium 340R_concoct_173_sub
CCTAGAGGCTTAGGGCTATCCAGTTTATCAGTCATCCAGAGGCCGATCGAATCTAGGCTCCCAGGAGCAATAACAATAGAATACGGCTTATCGGGTAGAGCGACGGGAATGATGGATTGCATGATGATGAGGTAGGCAGGGGTTCTATTGTGCCACGTTGTGATCCGCTATAGTGCTGAAATCGTTGTATAGTCCTAAGTATAGAAATGTCTAAGGAGATAAGAAAAATGGATTCTGCAATTTTGTTTGTTGTGTTTTTGGGCGGTTCTTTTGTAGTCGCGATCGGTCTATTTAAGGTAATGCGCGGCATCAACCTAATTTAAGTCTTTCTGAGCTACATTTAAATTTTCTTATTCCCCTACAAATCATTGTGAGGGGATATTCTTATGAAGCAAATTGAACTATGTTGCAACCAATCAAGTCCCTCGATCGCCTATATTCACTTGATATTCTTCGTGGACTTGCCTCATTGGGTGTCGTTTTTTGGCATTGGCAACATTTCTTTATAGGGACAGCATTAAAATCAACCTTTAAGATTACAGACCAACCTTTGTTCAATATATTTTTCCTCTTCTACAACAGTGGAGATTTAGCGGTCGATCTCTTCTTTTCACTATCTGGGTTCATCTTTTTCTGGCTCTACCCACAATGCATCTATCAAGATATGGTATCCGCTAAAGATTTTTTCCTCCTAAGATTTTCCCGCTTGTATCCATTGCATTTCCTAACGCTCATTATTGTGGCCTTGGGACAATTATGCTCCAGCAAAATCCTAGGGTCTACTTTTGTTTATAAAGAAAATAATATGTTTCATTTCATTTTAAATTTATTTTTTGCGTCATCAGTAGGTCTAGAACAAGGATATTCCTTTAATGCCCCAATTTGGTCAGTATCTGTAGAATGCTGCTTATATTCCATTTTTTTTATCCTATGCAAGTTCCTTAAGCCTAACATTCTTATCGTCAGCATTTTATCTTTAATAGGGTTCCCTATCATGTATCAGATATATAACCCTATAGGGAGAGGCATATGTTCATTCTTTTTAGGTGGACTTATTTACTACCTCTATATTTATATTTTAAAGTCGAACAAGAAAAAGATAGTGTTAAACCTATTTATTCTGCTGTCAGCTTCTTTATGGATTACTACTATTTATTGGTCTTTTAATAATTGGTCTCTCAACTTATTAATCGGTGTTTATTTAGGGTCAAAATACCCGATTTTAATTTTATTCCCTACTACAATACTAACCCTAGCTATTTTTGAGACTGAATACGGAATATCAACAAAAAAAATGGCCTTTATTGGTGAGATTTCCTATTCATTATATCTATGGCATTTCCCTCTACAATTACTATTTGTACTAACAGCCTCCCTAATTGGAGTTGATCTTGCTATTTTTAAATCTCCAACTATATTATTTGGATTCTTTTGTTCATTAATTATTATTAGCCTTATGAGTTATCACTACATTGAAGTACCACTACAACGGTATCTAAGATCGCATTTAATGATCAGTTCAAGACATGAAGTTTAGTCGAATCATATCAATTATCAACTTTTGTGATACCACAAGTTTTGAAAATGTCGGCGAGGGTTGGGGCGATCGAAGTAAGACCGTAGGTTGAAGGATTAACGATATTTTGGTGAGTGAAATGACGGTGGATGATAGAAAAACGATCCCAATCTGCCATTTCAATATTAAAGAC
>JANXNM010000372.1 GCA_025354065.1 Synechococcales cyanobacterium 340R_concoct_173_sub
CCCAGTCAACTCGGTATACCTGCTGAGGCGTTCCACCAATTCGATCGGGATTTTTGTAGAGGCGAGTTTCAGGTTTGCCATGGGTTGACCGGGGTTGACTTAAGTTGACCGTATCACCGGGTGAATCAGTCTCAAAGTCTCGACTTGCCATATACTCCGATCGCAATTAGTCTCATGGTCTAGAATTGAGTCTTAACGATTGCCCTTTTGAATTCTAAAAAACAGTTATGGCTAAAAACTTGGAGTAATTATTTTTTAGAACCTAGTCTAGGCAAGGGTTGTAAATCCGATTCTTAATAAGCATAGTTATATAGAATAGAAGGCTGTAGACGATTGACTAGACTGATTAAAGGGTGAAAAGCTTGCCCCGTAAGGATTTGAGCGTGAGACAGCCTTGACCCGATTTTTGCCAGATTTTGACTAGGCCGATCGAACCGCTCAATCTCACCGTGAGACGAGACACATGAACTATGTACCCGGCGATCGTGTTGTCACTCCAACCGGACGTACTGGCACGGTCCGATCGTCGCCTTACCAACTGCCTCTCTATGCCTTTGTTTATTTTGACGATGGCACCCAATTCTTTATTCTAGAATCCATCTTGAAACCCTATGAGACGAGCCGCACGAACCGATCGAAATCAGTCCGAAATCGTAGAGGCACTCAGGAAACTAGGAGCGTCAGTGCAACCACTTCACTCAGTTCATGATGGGGTGCCCGATCTTCTAGTTGGCTACCAGGGCAGAAATTTGCTAATCGAGATTAAGGACGGGACTAAACCGCCATCAGCACGACGGCTTACAGAATGCCAAGTCCAATGGCATCACGACTGGTTAGGACAAGCGGCGATCGTGGCATCGACTGAAGAGGCGATCGCTTTGCTGTCAGAGGGCACAAAGAATGAAGCTGCTTGATCGGATTGCAGCAACTTGCGGTGATGATGTCTCGATATTCCTGAGTCAGCGCTTCAACGGTCAGCGGATCCGAATCCCTGAGCATTTAGAAGAGTCGCATCCGATCGCAGAATTAGGCGATCGGGCTGAAATGCTTTGTTTTTATTTTGGTGGCGATCGGGTTGTAATTGGGCGATGGTTCCCCAGTTCGTTGATTGAGACGCGCCTACGATCGGGGGCAAGCATTGATGCGATCGCTGAAGAGTTGAGCCTGACTCGGAGAACTATTTATCGACGAATTCGGTTAACGTCAAATAACGTCAAATAACGTCAAATAACGTCAAATAACGTCAAATAACGTCAAATGCCCCACAGCAAAAACCGATCGCCACTGAGGACGATCGGGACTTTTTTGCGATGAATTAATAGGCCAATTTTTTAACACATGGAAAAGAAACATCGGGACTTTTTTGTTGGTGTGGCACTTGACCTAAACCGCGCCTAAATATTTCGTTAGGACCGTGGGGAGCCGATCGGGATTCGGACTGCCCTTGATTTGACATTCATGATAGATGCCCGTGACTTGCCACAAGTGCGATCGGAATTCGATCGTGTGCCCAATGTCCGGCGGTGAGTAAAATCGCAAAGTTCGGATGCCATCGATCGCCCGAACCATCGTTAAGGGCATGGATTCTTTAAGGTCATCTGGCAGTGTAAACCTCACCGGGAACGGGATAGGCTTGCACCAAATTTGCACCGTTTCATATTCGACATCGGCCAACATTTTCCTAAACTTCGACATTGATATTAACCCTAATTTTTGAGTGATTTGATGGGTAGGTTCACTGTCAGAATCCACTGTCAGAAGTCACTGTCAGAGAACTGTCAGAAGTCACTGTCAGAGAACTGTCAGAAGTCACTGTCAGAGAACTGTCAGACCCGCCCTGACAGTGTTTGAGGTTCTAGCCTGACAATTCCCTGACGCTCTGACAGTGGATTCTCTGACAGTGAATTAGACCCGCTCGATCGCCCTGGACACGGTGCCATTAGGTTTTGAATTCTGGACAAATTTGTAAGACTTTGACCTGACGCAAAACATCTGTGCGATCGCTTGTGCCTCTTCAGATTTGCAACTCAAAGCCCGTTGGATTTCTCGGATAGGCAAGGAATCTTTGCCATCTAAAAGACCTTCGAGCCGATCGAATTTGTCAGCGAGCGGGTGTTCTTCTACTTTTGCCACTGGAGCAACTTCGATCGTCTGAGAGGCTTCCCACAATCGTTCGAGCCGATCGCGTGGTGGATCAAAAGAATCGTGCATCTCATAGTCAATCCCTGAA